>JBGTRP010000478.1:0-5999 GCA_041940685.1 Acanthopleuribacteraceae bacterium | reverse complement strand
GGCTTCCCGGTAGCCCTCTTTTTCGGCAGGCAACGCTGAGGCAGTTTGATATTGCTTGAGGGCTTCCTCGGGGTAGTCGCTCAGCAGGTCCATCAAGTCCTGGTGGTAGCGAGCCAGTTCCTCTTGCGCGTTGGCCCGATAAGCCCGACCGGCCGCTTCCCGGTACCAAAATGCCGCGGTTTCCTTCTCCTTAAAAAATTTGGACCCAGCGGCAGCCCCTCCCGCGTAGCTATGCTCTCTGGGAAAAGCGCGAGCCAGAGCCGTGTACAGTTTGTAAAGGGCGCGATTTTTTTCTGCTTTGGGAGCCTTCTTTACGACCAGTATCGCACTGAAGTATGGTCCCTCGATGCCGGCCCTTACCTCGTCTACGTCCCCGCTTTCCCGGCGAAGGCCTAAGGAACACTCCTTGGTCTTCACGCCCCCGGTCTGCCAACTGGCGTTAAGGTCCTCTCCTTCTCTTTCCAGCCTCACCAACGTCTGGCTGCCATCGGACCACAGCAGGTTCCATACCCCGCCTTCATTGCCGTAGAGACGGGCCCGGCGCGTGTCACCGATCGCCAACCAGCCGACGTCGAAGCCATCCTCTTTTTCCAGGATTAAGACGATTTCTCCTGCCCGGGTTGGGCAGGTGTCTTCGGTGGTGAAGGTACCCCAAAAAAGCTCACCCGCGCTTAGCCAAACACCCACCACGAACCAAATACCGATTGCCAAAAATCTGATTGCCGACATGAACGCCTCCATCTGAAGAACCCTGTATTTGTTCCATCGTTTGGAAGAGCAAAAAAAGAGGGCCGAACGCGCAAACTTTTTTCGGATTACGGAAGTTTGTCTGGTTCCCAGGCCTTGGCACCTTCATTTTCCGGGATCTCGATCAGGTGAAAGGGGGCCCAGAAAACCGGGTGGCTATCGTGCTCGCTGGAACGGAATTCGCGCTGCACCTTGCGGAGGGCCTGACGTGCCGGGGTGCCAGCCAGGTAGAGCTGGTAGAAGCGTTCCATGAAACGGCGGGTCACCGCGTCATCCACCGGCCAGAGTGTGGTGAGCAGAGCGCGTGCGCCCGCCAGAAAAAAGGCCCGGCGCAGGCCGTAAACACCCTCGCCCTCCCGCTGCTCACCTAGTCCGGTCTCACAGGCGGACAGCACCACCAAGCGCGTGCCGCTCAGGTTCAGGCTTTCCGCTTCCAGCGCGGTCAATAGACCGTCATCCCCGCCACCGGTCTCATCCTCGAGGTTGGCTCCGGCTAACGCGATCCCTGAACGCAGCAGGGGATTTTGGGGTAGGAACTTGAGAGGATGAGCATATGGATGACCTGCGACTGTCCAATGGTTCCGGTAAAAAGTAACGAGAAATCCATCACGATGTGTCTTAGTCCTTCGACTGGACAGATTTTCCAGAAAGAATCCGTGGCTGGCAATGTGGAGAAGGCTGGTTGGGCTTTCCCTGAGCGTTTGGGCCAGAGCCCTTTCCGTGGCTCCTGCACCGCTAAGTTGCCGTGGATGGTAGCCGGCCCTTCGGAAAAGTTCAGTGATCTGTTCACCCTCGGCCTTAGCCCCTGGTAGGGGAGAAAATTGGAGATGGGGGCGATTGGGTCCGTGGATTCTTAAGTTTTGGGGATCGGGATTGGCATTGTAATCCGGAGCATAGCAAATAAGGGGGCTCCCTCCTATGGTCGAGGCGGGGGGTGAGAGGAGGTCCTGGACCGAGTCCAAAAAAACCAAATCCGCCGTCTGATCGAGCCTTTGGTGTTTTATGGGCAAGGCACCGAAAGGTAAGAATTGTAGTGGTCCATCAGGCACGATATAAACGGTGCCCTTCCCGGCCAACTGGGGAGCTATGGGTTGCCAAAGTCTGGTGTATAATTCACGGCCCAATTCATCAATTTCGTCCTGGCGCCAATAATCCTTCAATGCTTGATGCCAAGCGCGAATGCCCTCGCTGATTGGGCCTAAAGGCCCTAGTTGAACTAGGTGATAGGGTTTTTCTCCCGAGGAACTCACGGTGACGGCCCAAAGTTGTTTTTCTCTAAACTGGTAACCATCCTCCTGAATCTCAAGCTTTGGGAACACCAGATAGACCACCAGTACTTGATCCGGTGCAAGGCGTCGGGAAAGCACACTCGCCCGCAATTGTTCAGTTTCAGGATTCATACCGGAAGTTTGAACCGCTAGCTGGTTTTCAATTTTGTCTATCTTCGACTCTAACTGTTCCAAATCCTGCTTGTACTCTTCGAGAGAGCCCCCATTGGTGGAACTCCAGTTCAAGGCGGCATACAGGGCTTGCAAGCGATACCATTCCTCGGCCATCGCCTGTAGCTCCGGATCACGGGTAGCGCGCATTAGTTGATGACTTTCCATGGCAATGCGCCTTAATATGCGGTCCCTGTTGAGAACAAAGTCGATGATTTCCACATCCGCACCCGCTCCTCCATAGTTGGCAAGCAGGGAGAGGTAAAAGGATCTAAATTTCGACTCTTTTCCGAGCAATTGATGGCGAAACCGTTTGGATAGCGCCTTGGCATGACGCATCAAATAGGGGTTGATCAAACGAATATGGTCCCGAAAAAGTTCCAAGGCATCCTGGTTACGGCCGGCAAGTACCAATGTTGCCGCAAGATTTTCGCGGGAGGACAGACTCAACGGATGAGTTTCGCCCCATTGCTCTTCGCTTTGGATTAAGTTGGCCTGGAAAAGAGAGACGGCCCGTCCGTACTTTTTCGCTGAAGAATGCACTACGGCGAGGTTATTTCGGCTTGCAAGGGTATCGGGGTGGCGCACACCCAAGACACGCTCACGTTGTGCCAGGGTTGCCTTTAAAAGTGGCAGGGCCTGTTCAAATTGACCTTTCGCATGGTAGGCCATGCCTAAAGCGTTTCGGCTTGCCAATGATTGGGGATGGGTTTCTCCCAAAATCTCATCGCTTTGTTCCATATTGGCTGTGAAAAGGGACAAAGCTCTTTCGTATTCCTTGATTTCCACCAAGACCAAGGCGAGATTGTGCCGGCTTGCGAGGGTATCGGGATGATCTCTTCCCAAAACCTGTGTTCTTTGCTCCAGGGTAGCCTCATGAAGCTGAACCGCCTTCGAATAGTTTCCCATGGAATGGAAAAGTCCGGCCAGATTGTTCTGGCAGGTGAGGCTATTGGGATGGGTTTCTCCCAAAACTCGTTTGCTCTGATCCAGAGCATCACTCAAAAAGGAAAGTGCCAGCACAAATTCGCCAAGACTTTCATACAAAAGCGCTAGATTGCTCCGACTTACGATAGTATCGGGATGCTCTCCTCCCAACAGTTTTGCCCTCTGTTTCAGTGTATCCTGGAGTAAGGGTAGTGCTCGATCGTAAAAACCCATAGCAATATAAAGGAGTGCCAAATCGCTTTGGCTGGTTAAGGTACTCGTATGATTTTTTCCCAGTTTCCGTTTTTCTTGTTGCAAAGATGTGTAGAGCAACGAGAAGGCTTTTTCGAAATTTCCGGCCGCCTGGTAGAGCGATGCGAGGTTTTGCCGGTTTGCCAATGTATGAGTGTGGTTTTCCCCCATTACCGTTTCGAAGAGCTTCAGGGTTGCCTTTGCGAAAGGAATTGCCTCGTCGATTTGGCCCATGAATTGAGAGTGAATGACCAGGCAATTTCGACTTCTTAGAGTATCCGGGTGACTCTCGCCTAGGAGTTCTTTCCGTTGTGACAATACAGCTTTGTAGAGAACCAAAGATTCTTGATAGGCACCCATGTCCTGATATAAGTTCGCAAGTTCCGTTTCGGTTTCTAGCGTCTCAAGATGCTTCTTTCCCAAAATCCTCTCAAACTGTTCCAGGCAATCCTTAAGCAGGGGAAGAGCCTTTGGGTAACATCCCATCAGGGCATGCAGTTTTCCAAGGCGTCTTCGAAGTATCAGGGTTTCGGGATGAGAATCACCAAATACCCGTTCGAATGATTTCAAACCAGCTTTTAACAGTGGCAAGGCCTTGGCGTATTGGTCGCGTGATTGGAGGAATGCGGCCAACATTACGTTACTTTGATAAAACAAAGGGTGGTCCGGGCCGAAATGCTGTTTTGCAAATGAGCGGACTTCCTCCATTAAGGCAAAAGCCTTTTTGAAAGCACTCTGCTGAAAAAGTTCACCTACCCGATTTATTTTCTCTATGTAGGGTTGTACAAAAGCCTCGGCTTCTGGCGGAAGAGCTATCCGCTCACGGCGTTTCTGGACCGCCCAATCCGGCAAACTGCCAAATAGGTCGCCTAGCGCCTGATGGTAAACATCCAACCACTCAATTTTGCCACTGGAAAGGGCTCGTGAGGCCGCTTCACGATACCAGGCGACAGCCTCTTCTTTAACCCCCATTGACTCGGATAGATGGGCCACTTCTCCAGCGAAGTTGTGATCCTGTGGGAAACCCCGGGCCAAAGCTACGAGAAAATCATGCTTGCCATGGGTGTCTTGTTTGATTAAGTATTCAATCCTTACACTGAGGATAGCGGATTGAAATTTTTCGGCGATTTCAGCGGCGAGTCCCTCTGGACTCTCGGTTGAGAAGGTAGCTTTAAACCCAGCGTCGCGACCCTGGCCTGCATTCTTGTCCACTGCTTCCCAATTACCCACGAGGAAATCTTTTTCCCATGATAGATATAGGCAAGCCCTACTACCATCTTCCCATATTAGGTTTAGCGCTTCATCCATATGTCCATAAAGCCTTGCTGTTTTCTCGGCTCCAACCTTGAGCCAACCACAGGTAAAGGAAGGTTGTTTCTCCAACACCAGAACTACGCTCTTGGAATTGGCGTTGCGACCATCAATCGAATCGACCATGCCCCTGTATAAATGGGTAGCAAAGACTGAAGGGCTCAATATGAGTGGAAGCAACATCAAGACCCGATTTTCCGACATGAATTCCTCCCTGGAAGGCATTTACATTCAGTTCCATATTCAGGAAAAGCAAAAAAGGAGAGCAGAACGCGCTAACTTTTTCCGGATTACGGAAGTTAGTCTGGCTCCCCGGCCTTGGAACCTTCGTTCTCCGGGATCTCGATCAGGTGGAAGGGGGCCCAGAAAACCGGGTGACTATCCTGTTCGCTGGCACGGAATTCACGCTGCACCTGGCGTAGGGCCAGGCGCGCCGGAGTACCGCCCAGGTAGAGTTGGTAGAAACGTTCCATGAAACGGCGGGTCACCGCGTCATCCACCGGCCAGAGCGTGGTGAGCAGGGCGCGGGCGCCCGCCAGGAAAAAGGCCCGGCGTAGGCCGTAAACGCCCTCGCCTTCCCGCTGCTCGCCCAATCCGGTCTCACAGGCGGACAACACCACCAAGCGCGTGCCGCTCAGGTTCAGGCTCTCCACTTCCAGCGCGGTCAATAGGCCGTCGTCACCGCCACCGGTCCCGTCCTCTCGGTTGGCTCCGGCCAACGCGATCCCCGAACGGAGCAACGGATTCCCCGGATCGCGCGTGGTCCCGGCTTGGGGCTGGAACTCGGCAAGCGTGTAATGGTCGCGCAACGAGCCCGTTCGCCATTCCGCACTCCTGGTTTTCTGGTCTGGATCGGGCAAACTCTGCAGCAAAAAGCCATGGCTGGCAATGTGGAGCAGACGGGGCGTCTCCTTTTCGAGCGCTACATTCAGCGCGGTTTCGCTGGCGTCTTCACCGCTGAGCCGTCGGGGCTGATCGCCCGCCTTTTGTAAGAGTTCGGCAATCCCCTCCCCCTCTGCCCGGGCTCCGGGCAGGGGTGTGAAATGCAGGCTGCCGCGGACGGCTCCCACGGTTTGCAAGAACTGCTCAGTGTTCGATCCGGGCTTCGCGCCAAAGTCCGGAGCATAGCAGAGAAGCGGGTTTCCGGCGGCCTCAGGCGCCAGTGGCGCCAACAGGTCGTGGACCGCATCCATGAAGACCAGGTCCTGATCCTGACCCAGCGGCTGACCCTTGG
Source organism: Acanthopleuribacteraceae bacterium (assembly GCA_041940685.1). GTDB lineage: Bacteria > Acidobacteriota > Holophagae > Acanthopleuribacterales > Acanthopleuribacteraceae > JBGTRP01. The sequence continues at coordinate 89 of JBGTRP010000478.1, read as the reverse complement.
GTCCTGGCAAGGCCCCGATGGGCAGGTAATGGAGCGGGCCATCGGCCACCACATAAACCCTTTGCTTGCTCGCTACATGGGGGGCCAAG
>JBGTRP010000477.1:0-6012 GCA_041940685.1 Acanthopleuribacteraceae bacterium | reverse complement strand
CGTCGTGGTGTCGAGCCCGAATCGGTAGAGCAGCGCGGGAACGCTCAGCGAGAGGTGGCCGTCGCCGGCCATCAACGCGCTGCCGTCGGCGCTCGAGAGGCCGGACACCGCCCAGGCGTTCGAGGCGCCGCGCGAAGTAAGGGCTTCGGGCATGACCGCGGCAAGCGCGCGCAACGGCGTGTCGTCCGACGATCGAGGTGGCACCGAGGGTTTAGCACAACTCGGGAATCGGCCGGCCGCCCTCGGTCACGATCGGAATCGGGCGACCTCTCGAAAGCCCTGGTCCAATTTGACGATCAGCGGCATATATTTATAAACGCCGTACCAGAAGGCGCCGTCGGTAATCCATAACGTATCGTTGCTGACCAGCCTCATGCTGCCCCGAAACCCCAGGTCGGTGACCCTGCCCACATCCATGGAAGATCCGTCGCGGCCATAGGCGATCGCCAGGGCGCCGCTCTTGGGTTCAGCGGCCATGAGGATATGGTTTTCCGAGGATGCGAACGCCGCCGAGGTGAAAAAGAGATTCAAGCGCTGGTAGGAACGGGTCCGGATTTCGTCAACCAATCGGTTTCCCTGAAAGAGTTTTGCCCGGCTCATGTCGCCCCCGACTACCCAGAGTCCCCGCGGGCCGGCGCTCATGGCCACGGGCCCTGAGCCCAGCTCCAACGGGCCCTGACCCTTGCCGCCCAACGTCCTCAGGAGCCGGAAATGGTCGTCCAGCACGAAGATGGCGCCCTCTCTGGCGTCCCGTAGATATATTTGGCCTGCATGGCTCTCCATTTGGTTGACGCTGCTTAAAAAGGCCTGCTGGGTTTCCAATGGCCACAATCTCAACCTCGCGATTGGCGTTTCCATGGAGTCGGCCGCCAAGCCGAGGCTAATTGCCAGGTGAAACAGAAACATGGGGTCGCTCCTTGATTCCTAAGTGATAAAAGGGGTTCATTATGGCGGCGTTTGTAGAAGCGGGTTTGAGTAACCGGGCCCTTTTGGATTCGAGCCATCGTACTCCCGCGTTCCATGAGGGCGCTGACTTCCCGAGGGGGAGACCCCCCGGGAAGCGCCTGGTGAAATTGGATTAACAGGGACCGGGTATGCAGTTGTCCCGTTGGGTTTTTTGCATGTTGAGCGAACCATTGGCGTTGTAAACCAGGCAGTCGGCGGAGGTAGAACCGCCGATGCACAGGGTTTCGTTGTTGGGTTCATACACACTGCAAGATGCGGAACAAGTGGTGGCGTATGCCGAACAGGAACCCGCCCAAAGCGCGGCGGGCGTGAAGAACATGGCGAGCAATGTCAAAATGATGAAAAATCGTTTCATTGGGAGCTCCTTGGTTTTTTTGCGGTTCCTAGATCATGCTTCCTCCATCCTCCGAGGTCTCAAACCCGCGGCGGTTGGCTGCATGAGAAGCCGCTCCAGGATTTATGGGGATTCGTCTCACAAACGATGTCCCATGAGCCTGGTTATGCTTAAGATCGGAAAGTCCGCAATCCAGGGACCATGTTTTCTTTATTTTTTTGCGCTCATGCGTAAAATGCTTTGGAGGGCATTGTTTTCCGCAACCAAGGGATGATTGGGCCCGATGGTGGCCTCACGAATCTGACGCGAGCGCTCGTTGTGGAAATCCGCCGCTTGCTCTTGGCTCAGAGCCTGGAAACAAAGCGCGAGTTGGTGATGGCAAGTGGCCTGAAGTGGATGGGGCCTGGCGTACTTTTCGTCATAAATCGCGAGGGTCTTGCGATAAAGGTCGATGGCCTGCCGCCAATTTTGGCGCGCCTGGTATAGACGGGCAAGTGTTTGAAGGGACTGGGCGTATTCCAAATGCTGGGCCCCAAAATTTTTTTCTCGAATGGAAAGTGCTTTGCGAATCAAAGCCTCGGCTTCCCCGTCATTGCCCCGTTCCCTCTCCATGTCGCCGAGATAGTTGTGCATGAAGGCGGCGGCGCGATGTTCTTCGCCGAGCGTGGATTGAACAATTTCCAGGGAACGGCGGAAAAGGGGAATCGCCTGCTGGAATTCCCCAAGGTCCCGGTGCAGGAGCGCGCGTTGATTGATGGCCATGGCGAATTGCCTGTTTTCTTCGCCATAGGTTTCGCGGAAATGTGGAATCACTTCATCGAGCAAAGCCGCGGCCTCATCATAGCGGGCCAATTCGCGATAGGTCGCGGCTAAGATCATTTTGTTGGCGCCGACCTCGGGTCCTTTGATGGGCCAATCCTGCTGGATGGCGAGAGTGCGCAAGAGTAGGGGTTCGGCATCCACGAATTGACCTTGTTGGTAATAAAACTCTCCAAAAAAACTGCAAACCACGCCGGTCGCCGGATGATTGGAGCCCTTGATCTCCTCGATAAGAGCGAGCGCTTGGCGAAAATCGGCCTCCGCTTCTGAAAACTGATTCTGGAGATTGTGAATGACCCCCGAAAGAAGGAGGTTGTAGGAGCGATCCTCCCGTTGGGGTCCCTCGAGACGGGATTGAACGCGTAATCCGCGCTCGACGAGCCTTCTGGCTTCGTTGAAATTTCCCAGCGCCAATTGGATATTGGCAAGTCCGTTAAAAATGACTCCATTCCCCGGGGTCTCGGCGCCCAAATGCCGGGATCGAATGGCAAGCGCCTCGCGGAAAGAGGCTCGAGCCGCGGGGTATTCGGCCAACCAACGTTGCGTCTGGCCTAGTAAAATTAGGTTCTCCGACAGGTCCAGGCTACCTGGAAGATGCGTTCGGTAAAGGGCCAGGCTCTTTTCCAGCATCGACCGGGATTCCTGATATAGGCCGATGTGGAGATAAATATCGCCAATGGTTCGCATGAGATTGGCCTTGACCTTGGGGTCCTCGTCCAAATCTTCTTCCAGCTCACGGGCGGCGTGGTCCACCATTTCTCGGGCCGTGATTTCGGCTCGATCTGAATTGTAGGGGTTGGAGGCCTGAAAGAGACCGACCATGAACCCCGAAACGCGCTCGGCCCGCGCGCGTTCCCGCAGGGCGATATCCCGCTCCAAGGCGGCCTTACGCTGGCCGCTGTATTGGGTAATGGCGAAGCTCAGCGGCAGCAGAAGAGCCAGTATGATGGTGAAGACCAGCAGCTTGTTGCGGCGCATGAACTTATTCAATTGGTAGACGGCTGTCGGGGGACGGGCCTGCACGGGGTGACCGTTCAGATGGCGGTCCAAATCGGCGGCAAGTTGCTCCACCGAAGCATAGCGGCGGCTGGGCTCCTTCTCCAGGGCGGTCATCACGATATTGTCCAGGTCGCCTCGCAACCGCCCGGCCAGTTTTTTGGGGCTGCCGCCACGAGCTTGGCAGGCCGCTCGGGGCGCTTGCATCTTCGCGGAGCCATTGGGCATGGCCACGGCATGGGGCTGGAAGACGGCCTCGCTAGGTTTTTTGGGAGACATGCCGGCGATGACTCTCTCGACCTCAAGAGCGTTGCGGCTCTTGAAGTAGTAGGGACGCCGTCCCGTCAAAAGCTCGTAGAGCAACACGCCGAGGGAATAAACATCGGAGGCCGCGCCGCATTTCTCGCCGCGAATCTGTTCCGGACTGGCATACTCGGGCGTGCGGGGTGGCAGGGCGGTTTGGGTTTCCAATTCTCCGGGTTTCAACAACTTGGCGATGCCGAAATCGAGCACGATCGGTCGCCCGTCACGGGTGACCAGGATGTTGGCGGGCTTGAGGTCTCTGTGAATGATGAAGCTCTGATGGGCGAAGCTCACCGCCTCGCAGACGGCAAGAAAGAGCTTGAGCCGTTTCTTGGTAGATAGCCTTCGATCGTCACAGTAGCCTAAGATGTTTTTGCCCACCACATATTCCATAACGAAGTAGGGCAAGCCCGAGGGCAGGGTGCCCGCATCGAAAATTTTTGCGATGGAGGGGTGCTTCAATTCGGCCAGGATCTGTTGCTCGGCCTGGAAGCGCCGAATAAAAGACTCCCTGTCCAACCCTTGCTTCAGAACCTTGATGGCCACTTCCCGTTTTAGCCCCTTCGTCTGCCTGGCCAGGAAAACCTTGGCCATTCCCCCTTGACCAAGCATCCCAAGCACCTGATAGCCCGCGATTTGTTTGGGCAGGCGAGGCTGCTTTTCCTCAGGCCGCGAATCGAGCTCCGCCAGGGGCTCGGACAAGAAAGCCACCAACTTCTCGTCAGCGGACAAAATAGAGATCAATTCTTTACGCAAGGGCTCTTCAAGGCCGGGAGCATTCTCTACAAAGGCCCGCCGGGACCCGGCTTCCAATTCCAAGGCCTCATGCAACACTTCCTTGGCGAATTGCCAGTCTTTGCGGTCCATGATTTACCTTTCACCTTCGAGGCTTTGCCTGTAAAAGCTTTCCCTCGGCTTCCGCTCTCAAGGAGAGCTCATGCGCCAGCCACAAGCGGGCCGTGCGCCATTCCCTCTTTACGGTGGTTGGAGATAGGCTGAGCGCCTTGGCCATTTCCTCGACCTTCAATCCCACGAAAAAGCGCAATTCGACCATGCGGCATTGGCGGGGGTCGATCTCCTCTAGCTTTTCCAAAGCGCGGTCAAGGTCAACGAGTTTGTCGGGATGTAAATCCTTCCTATGAGGAAGCGCTCTCACATCCTCATGGGAAATATGAGTTTGACCGGCGCCCCGTTTCAGGGCCAATCTTTGTCGGGCGTAGTCCGCCAGAACGCGGCGCATTAATTGTCCGGCAAAACCGAAGAATTGGTAGCGGTTTTCAAATTCAATATTGCGACTTTCGTTCTCCCTGAGGCGCAGGTAAAGCTCGTGAAGAACCTCGGTTGTATGCAAGGTGCTTGGGGAGCCCTTTCCCGCGAGGACATGGCTGGCGATATTGTGCAATTGGTCGTAGGCAACATCGATTAATTGGTGAAGCGACCCATGGTCGCCATTCGTCCATTTTTTTAAAATGTCGGTAAATTCTTCCAGGGGTCTTACCGGTTGGGACTCTTCTTGCGTTTTCATTTCGGCCTCATCCCACTTCCACTGTCAGGTACCGTATTTAAAGCTGAATGCTGTTAGCATCTGATTTTAAAAAAGCTATTCCATGTTAGCAACTCGGTTGCTTGTTTGGTAAATATAAATTTTTAGATTAAAAAATTTATACACTCAAAAATTAAATTATATTTTTTTAATAAAATTTCTGAATTTAGGTTCCAGGTCGAGCTGTAAACTCAAGCTCACCGACATGGGGAGGTACCCCATCCGGGAGGGGCGGAAAGGCCAGCCCGTCTTCACTTTTTCTTACTTTTTGGTTAGGCTTCGTCCTCAGCGCTTGAGCAGGGAGCCCAAAAGGCCGCGAACCAGTTGCCGGCCGAAGCTGCTGCCCACGCTGCGCGCCACGCTCTTGACCATGGCTTCCATGGGGGTCTGACGCCTTCGCCCTCGACCGCCTCTGGAGCGGCGCGATTGTTTGGCCGCGCGTTCTCGCTGCTTTTCCTCTGCCTCGCGCCGTTCGCGTTCTTCTTCCGCCCGCGCGGCGCGCTCGGCTTGACGGGCCAGCCTCTCGTAGGCGGATTCGCGGTCAATGGCCGTCTCGTACTTGCCGTGCAGGGGACCGCGCTCGCGGATCTCCCGCCGTTGCTCCGCCGTGATGGGGCCCAATTGCGAACAAGGCGGGCGGATAAGAGTGCGTTGCACCACGCTGGGTACGCCCTTGGACTCCAACACGGAGACCAGCGCCTCTCCAACGCCCAACTGGGTGAGCACGGTTTTGGTGTCCAACTTGGGGTTTTGTCTGAAGGTTTCCGCTGCCGCACGCACGGCCTTTTGATCGCGGGGAGTGAAGGCGCGTAAAGCGTGTTGAACCCGGTTTCCCAGTTGTCCCAACACATCGTCGGGGATATCCAGTGGGTTTTGGGTGACAAAATAGACGCCCACTCCCTTGGAGCGAATGAGCCTCACCACCTGCTCGACCTTCTCGACTAGGGCCTTGGGCGCATCTTCAAACAACAAATGGGCCTCGTCGAAGAAAAATACCAGCTTGGGCCGGTCCAAATCCCCCACCTCGGGCAACTCCTCGAACAGCTCCGAG
>JBGTRP010000476.1:0-6021 GCA_041940685.1 Acanthopleuribacteraceae bacterium | reverse complement strand
AGAGAATGCGCTTTGCCTGGAATCACCCGCGTTGCGTTTCCTGGACGTAAACCTGGAAATCGGACCAGGCGCCGACCCGAAACGCCGTGAGCCCATACCCAATCTTTCGCTTCCGGAGAACCTCGCCTACACCATCTACACCTCCGGTTCGACCGGCGTCCCCAAGGGCGTGGCCATCTCCCATCACGCGCTGGTCAATTTCATCGCCGCGGCGCAATGCGGCTATGGTTTCCAGGGCGACGAGCGCATGCTGCAATTCTCCTCGCTGAGCTTCGATACCGCGGCCGAGGAAATCTATCCCTGCCTGACCGGCGGCGGCGCCCTGATTTTGCGCAACGAAACCATGCTGGACTCCACCACGGATTTGCTGGATAGCTGCGAGTCGCTGGGCTTGACCGTATTGATATTGGCCACGGCCTATTGGCATCGCGTGAACGCGGATCTGCAATCGGGCCGGCCCCTGCCGCGAGCTCTGCGCTCGGTGATCTTCGGCGGCGAGCGCGCCCATCCGGATCAGGTGCGCGCCTGGCGGGCTCGGGTGGGCGACCGGCCCCGCCTGGTCAATGGCTACGGCCCCACGGAAGGCACCGTCATCGCCACCACATGGACCCTGGAGCCCGACTGGAACAAGGGCGGCGATTCACGGGAAATCCCGATCGGGAAACCCATTCTCAATGCGAACACCCATGTGTTGGACCGCCACTGGCGACCCCAACCGGTCGGGGTCCCCGGCGAGTTGCTGATCGGCGGCGCGGGCCTCGCGCGCGGCTATCTGGCAAGGCCCGAACTGACCGCGGCGCGATTCACGCCCAATCCGTTCGCGGGCGAGGTTCCCCATGCGAAGGCGGGCGGGCGGCTCTACAGGAGCGGCGACCTCGCGCGTTACCTGCCGGACGGCAATCTCCAGTTTCTGGGCCGCATCGATCGCCAGATCAAGCTGCGCGGGTTCCGCATCGAGTTGGGAGAGTTGGAGGCGGCGCTGACCGAGCACGAAAAAGTAGATGCGGCATTGGTGCTCTTACGCGAACAGGGCACGGGCGAACCCGGCCTTACCGCCTACCTGAAAACCGCGATCGAGGAGCAGGAAGAGCCCGCGCTGCGAACGGCCTTGCGCGCCTACCTGCAAGCCAGGTTACCGGCCTACATGATCCCGTCAGCCTTTATTTTCCTGGCGGCCTTCCCCCTGACCGCGATCGGAAAAGTGGATGAGGCGGCGCTCCCCGACCCACGGAGGCGGCAAGTCCGAGAAGAATGTTCCTACCTGGCGCCCGCCAATCCAAATGAGGAGGCCGTGGCCGCCGTTTGGCAGGAGCTCTTCGGTTTGAATCGCCTGGGTGCGGAAGCGGACTTTTTCGAACTCGGCGGCCATTCGCTTTTGGCCATGAAAGCCGCGTCGCGCCTGGGCGAGCGCCTGGGATTGAAAATCAAACTCAAATGGTTGTTCGAAGCGCCGACGGTGCGCGGTCTCGCGGCCAAGATCAAGGGCGAAACCGAGGCAAGCGGGGAGAGCCCGGGCGCGGTACGGATTCCGAGATTTGACCCTAGGGGAAATCAATCCGATCCGCCGCTCTCCTACGCCCAGCAGCGGCTGTGGTTCCTGGCCCAATTGGACAGCGGCCAAACCGCCTACAACATGCCTGCCGCGCTCGATCTGCGCGGCCCCCTCTCGGCGTTCGCACTCAGCCGGACCATAACCGAGATCGTGGCGCGCCACGCCATCCTGCGCACTTCATTTCCCGCGCGGCAAGGCCGTCCCTTCCAACGGCTCGAACCCGCGAATACCATACGCCCGGTCCTCATCGATTTGAGTAGCCTGCCGCGAACAATGCGCAGACCGCTGACGGAGGACCTAAGCGCGCGGGAGGCGGCCCGACCCTTTGACCTGGAGCGCGGACCCATGCTTCGTAGCGCTCTGATTCGCGTTTCCGACAACCATCATCGCTGGTTGGCCACGCTTCATCATATGGTCACCGACGGCTGGTCGTACGGCATCCTGATGCGTGAGCTGCGCATGGGATACCAGGCCTCATGCGCGGGGGAAACGCCTCATTACCCGGCATTGCCCATCCAGTACGCGGATTTCGCGGCATGGCAACGGGACTGGCTCGAAGGCCCCGAGGGCGCGGCCCAACTGGCTTTTTGGCGCGGGAACCTTCGCGGCGCGCCGGCCTTGCTGGATCTGCCCACGGACCGTCCGCGTCCCGCGCTGCAAAGTTTCCGTGGAAACGTGGTCCCCATTCCCATGCCCGCCCGCCTGGAGGCGCGGGTCTCGCGTCTGAGCCGGAGCGCTGAAGCCACGCCGTTCATGTGTCTGTACGCGTTGTTCGCCGCCTTCCTGGCGCGCTATAGCGGTCAGGACGATCTGGTTGTGGGAACCCCGATCGCCAACCGCAACCACGCGGAGGTCGAGCCTTTGATCGGCTTCTTCGTCAACACGCTGGTCTTGCGTTTGGATCTTTCGGACGATCCCATGGTCCAGGAGTTAATGGCGCGGGCGCGCGCAACCGCGCTGGAGGCCTTTGCCCATCAAGACCTGCCGTTCGAAAAGGTAGTCGAGGCGCTTCAACCCAAACGCGATCTCAGTCATCACCCCCTCTTCCAGGTCATGTTCACCCTGGAGCAATCGGAACCCGAGGGCTTGGAGTTGACCGGGCTGAGTCTTACGCGCATCGAACCGGCCGTGCGCCAGGCCAAATTCGACCTAAGCCTTTCCATCACAAGGGCGAAGAGCCTACTGCACGGGGCCCTGGAATACAACGAGGATCTCTTCGACGCCACGACCGCGGCTAGGATGGCGCGGCATTTCAAAAACTGGCTGACCAGCGCCGTGGCCAACCCGCACCAAAGGCTCTCCCGTCTGGAAATGTTGGACGCCCAGGAGCGCGAGCGCGTGCTGAAACACTGTGACGGGAATTGGCCTGAAACGCCGCAACCCCAACCCATCCACAGGCTCTTTTCCGCCAGCGCGGACCGAAGCCCCGACGCCACGGCTCTCGTTTTTTCCCATTCGAAGCCAAACTCGCGGGGGCATTTGACCTATGGCGCGTTGGATGAGGGGGGCGATCGAATTGCGGACATGCTTCGGGCGCGGGGCATCGGACCCGAGCGCGTGGTCGCTATCCTCATGGAGCGCTCGGAGCGCATGGCGCTTTCCCTTCTGGGCGTGCTCAAGGCGGGCGCGGCCTACCTGCCGCTTGATCCGGATCAACCCGACGCCAGGCTGGCGCGCATCCTGGAGGATGCGAAAGCCGGCCTTATCCTCGCCGACCCTGAACAGGAAGCCCGGGTTTCAAATCAGGGGATTGAGACCGTCAGCGCTTGTGAGCTGGCCGATTTATGGATGATCCCCAATCCAAAACGGGAAGCCCAGGCGCCGCCGGCGGCCGATCTTTTCAATCCCGCCTACCTGATCTACACCTCGGGCTCTACCGGAGCGCCCAAGGGCGTGTGGGTCAGTCACCAGGCCATCGCCAACCGATTGCTTTGGGCTCAGGGCGCCTACTCGCTCGACTCCAACGCCCGCTTCCTCCAGTTGGCGGCCTTCGCCTTCGACATTTCATTGTGGGAGCTGTTCGCACCCTGGCTCGCCGGAGCCTGCTCGGTGCTGGCGTCTCCGCGAACCGCGGCCGATCCAGAGGAATTGCTGGACGAAGTGGCTATCCAATCCATCTCCGACATCCACTTCGTTCCCTCGCTGTTACAAGCCTGCCTGGACATCCAGGCAGGAGTCCCCCGCTGCTTGAAGCGCGTCTACTGCGGCGGCGAGGCCATGACGGCCGCCCTCAAACGGCGCTTTTTCGAGCATTTCCAAGCCGAGTTGCACCATTTTTACGGACCCACCGAGGCCGCGATCAGCAGCATGGCCTGGTCGCCGGAGCGGATCAAAGCCGAGGAGGCCGTCTACCTGGGCTCCGCCATTTCACGAACGCGTATATTTGTGCTCGACTCCAATCTGAATCCCACGCCGCCTGGAGTTTTGGGCGAAATCCACATCGCGGGCATTTCCCTGGCGCGAGGTTACGCGGGCCGGCCCGATCTCAGCGCGGCCGCCTTCATACCCGATCCATTTCGAGACGCCCGCGGTTCCCGACTCTACAAAACCGGCGACCTCGCTTGCCTGCTCGCGGATGGAAGGCTGAGCTTTTGCGGGCGTCGCGATCACCAAATCAAGCTACGGGGCAAGCGGGTGGAGCCAGGGGAGATCGAGGCCGTGTTGGCGGGACATCCCGATGTGAAGGCGGCCGTGGTGGTGGCGCGGCAAAAACCCGACCGGGAAAAACAATTGATCGCCTACGTGGTAGGGCCGCACACCATCTCCATGTCGGCCGGCCAGAAAGAAGCGTTTGGCGACGCACTGCGCCAACACATGGCTCAATTCCTACCCGAGCACATGACGCCGACAATCTTTGTCGCCCTGTCCCAATTGCCGTTGAACGCCAATGGCAAGGTCGACCGGCGCGCCCTGCCCGATCCAGGGGCTGGAGAGGCGGCGCTTATCAAGGATCGGACGCCGCCCCGCAACGAGTTGGAAAAGCGGCTGGCCGCGATCTGGGCCTCGGTGTTGGGGCGGGAAACCGTGGGCATCCACGCCAATTTCTTTGAAATGGGCGGTCACTCCTTGTCGGCCGTACGACTGATCGCCCGCATCCGTGAGGAAACCGGGCAAGCGATCCCGCTGAGCGCATTATTCGGTTCACCCACAATCGCCGCCATGGCGGAGGCCCTCGGCGGGGAAATCTCCGAGCCATCGGCTTCTCCGCTTGTGATCTTCCAGCCGGAGGGCGAAGGGACGCCGCTGTTCTGTATCCATCCCGCGGGCGGCGATGTATTTTGCTACGCCTCCCTGGCGCAAGAGCTGGGTAAGCAGCGGCCCGTGTACGGTTTACGCGCACTCGGCTATTTCAAGGACGCCCCGCCACAATCCTTGGAGTCGCTGGCCGGTGGATATTTGGAAGCCATTCGATCGGTTCGCCCGAGTGGTCCCTACGCCTTGCTGGGCTGGTCCCTGGGCGGCCTGGTGGCATTTGAGATGGCCCGCCAATTATCCGCCTCCGGCGAGTCCATCCCATTGCTAGCCCTCTTGGACAGTTTCGTCCTTCATCAAGAACCCACGGCAGAGGCGCGCGACGATGCCGCGCTGCTCGCCATGCTCGCGCGGGAGGTCGCGGCCTCCGCGGGTCATGAGCTGAGCATAAACGCGGAAGAGCTGCGGCGCCTGGAGCCGCTCCTGGCGGCGATCGCGGAAAGCGGCCTGGCGGAGCGGGCCGTCCTGTCGATCGACACCATGCGGGCCGCCACGATGAGTGCGGCGCTCGACGTCGGCTTTGGCCTGGTCAACGACGTATCGGCTCTGGCCGCCGATCCCGAGAGCCTCCCGCTGCTCGCGGATCGGGCAGGGCGGGCCGCGCTGATGCATCGTGCCGAGGACAATCCGCCGGCCGACTGTGGCGCCCACCCGGTGCTGGACGTACTGGAGGCCCTGGAAAACCGGATCAAGGCCTGCGAGGGAGCGGGCCTGGCGCGAGAGCGCCTCCTCGTCGATCCCGGCATCGCCTTCGGCAAGAGCGGCCAGGAGAACCTGGCGCTTTTGCGCCACCTTGCGGCCTTCCAGGGCCTCGGCTGCCCGGTGCTGTTGGGAGTCTCCCGCAAGGGGCTGACGGGGGCGCATCACCGACGCTTCGAGCCCAGGGAGCGCTTGCCGGGGTCGCTGGCCGCCACGGTGGCGGCGCTCGACCGGGGCGTCCAGGTGTTGCGGGTCCACGACGTCGCCGAGACCCGCCAGGCCGTGGATATCTGGCGCGCGATCCAGGGACTCGCGTGGTACAGATCGAGAGTGCGATATCAGTGGTGCGGAAGAGGATGGTCTTATAGTTTGACATTATTAGTCATTTGGTCCAGGGAGAGTCCACGTGGAGAGTCGTCTATTCCTATATGCTATTGCGTTATGTAATCAATTGTTGAATCTGATATGGCGACTATTTGTAATTTGTATACGATTGAACCAGAACGTGCACGACAGAT
>JBGTRP010000475.1:0-6026 GCA_041940685.1 Acanthopleuribacteraceae bacterium | reverse complement strand
CGTGGTCCCTGGTTGCGCGGCCACTGGAAAAGGCCCAGCGTCCTATCGATTGCTAAAAAAGCGAAAGCTGCGCGTCATTTCCTTTTTTCATGCGCCTTTTTTTGGGGGTTGAAACAGGGTCCAGCAGATGTTGAGGGAGTTCGGCCAGGAAAGCGGAGGGCGTCGAGGGTTTTTTGTCCCTTTGCGCCGCATGGGTGAGATAAAGCGCGGTTTGAGCGCGCGTGACGCCCACGTAGAAAAGGCGGCGTTCCTCCTCGGTTTGGTCGCTCTCCTCTTTTTTGGCGTAGGGCAGCAAACCCTGCTCCAGGCCCGTAATGAATACAACTGGAAATTCCAAGCCCTTGGACGCGTGTAGGGTCATCAGTGTAACCGCGGCTCTTTTGCCGTCGTAGCTCTCATGTTCGCCCAATAGTTGGTAGTAGTGGAGGAAGGGCTCCAGGCCCGCGCGGCCCGGGGCGGCGTCAAATTGGGCTGCGGAGGCCGACAGTTGCAAAATATTTTGGTAGCGTTTTTCGCCCTTTGCGCCGCCATCTCGATAAAAATCGAGCAGCCCCAGGCGGTCCAGGACGAGTTGGAGCAATTCGGCCGGTGGAAGAATTTCCATTTGGCGGGTCAGCTCCTGAAGCTCGGCGGCCAGGTCCCGCAGAGGCCGAACCTGGGACGGCTCCATTTCGGCCAAATAGGATGAGCCCAGCAGGTCGCGCCAGAAGGCCGCTCCCGCTTCCAGGGTCATTCCTCCTATTCCGCGAATGGTTTCCGGTTCCAGGCCGCGCTGTGGTTTGTCCAGGATTTCCGCCAGAAGAATCGGATCCGGCGCCAATAACAATTGGAGGTAGGCGAGGGGAACCCGAATTTCCTCGCACCGGTACCAAGGGGTTCCGGCTACTGTCTGGAAGGGAATACCGCATTTGCGAAATGCGCTTTCCAGGATTCGGCTCTGGGCCTTGGTGCGGTAAAGCACCGCGAAATCGGAAAAGTGATAACCGTCGGGATCATCGTAGATTGCTTTTGAGGTGGCCCGGTCCTGGTACATCCGGTCCGTGCCGCCGATGAGCCTTTCGATTTCGCCCGTGATCCACGCGGCCTCCTTCCACGGGTCCGCGGCCTGGAACACACGGGCTCGAGGGCCGGGAGCGGCCTCGGAGATCAACTCCTTATCCATCCTCTCACGGTTGTTGCGGATGAGGGTGGAGGCCAGCTCGATCACGGTTTGGGTGGAGCGGTAATTGCGTTTCAACACCACGGTGCGACCCCCGGGAAAGTCCTCGGAAAAACGCAGAAAATGGCCTGGGTCGGAACCTCGGAAGGCGTAAATGGCTTGGTCTGGATCGCCGATCGCACAGATTCTGGAATGATCGCCCGTGAGTTGGAACAAGAACCGGTATTGCATCTCGTTGATGTCTTGGTATTCGTCCACGAACAGATGGGCTTGTTGATCGCGGATGGATTGGCGTAAATCGGGCGCGCCTTCCAGCAGGTCCGAGGCTTTTTTGACCAGGTCGTCGAAATCCAGGGCCGCGTGAGATCGGAGCCCGGCCTCGTAATCCTCGAAAAGTTGCTGAAATAACCCTGGCGACCATGAATCCGGCAAGGGAAGGCTTTCCGCATCGATGTCCTGGTTCTTGGCGAGCGAGATAAGCCTGAGCGCCTCGCCCAACTCTTTTTTGCCTAAGCCAAGCCCCGCGCTTTCACTGGCCTTTGCGAGCACCTGACCGCGCTCCTCCTCGCCGAATACCTTGAGATCGCGCGGCAAACCAAGCACCGCGCCGTGGCGCCTCAGCAACCTCAGGCCCAGGGCGTGGAATGTGCCGATGAAGGGCGCCGGGTTGTTTCCGCAAAGTCCAATGAGCCGGTCGCGCATTTCCTCGGCAGCCTTGGTGGTGAAGGTGATGGCCGTCAATCGGCTGGGGTCCGCGCCGCTCTTAAGCAAATGCTCGATTTTGCGGACGAGTGTAAAGGTTTTCCCGGTTCCCGGTCCAGCCACAATGAGCAGGGACCGACTGGTATCGAGAATGGCCTCCCGTTGACCGGTATTGAGGTTAAGCGCCATCGCGGTCAGCCGAATAGGGAGAGTTGCGGGGAGAAGCTTTCTTTCTCCTCAGCGGTAAACACTCTGATCCTGCCGAACTCGCCGTCATAGCCCGGTTCGATATGGACCCTGCCCTCGCGAACCCGACGGATGGCCTCGGCGACCATGGGCGATTCAGCCCTCTCGATCTCTTCCAGCGGCACGTCCAGCAAGATGGAAAACTCATTGCCGAGGCGGGAAAGCATCTTGAAATAGGCGCGCGCCACTTTTTGTGAACCCGAACCCACATCGAGGAGGTCGGAAAGGATTTCGGGCAGGGGAATCAGGTATCGGAAGGGGATGGCCGAGGGCTTGCGAAAGCTTTCGGGGCGGTCCGCGAGCGTTTCAATGCGGTTGAGCACGCCCACGGTTAGCGGTTTGCCACATGTCGGACATTTCCCTTCATGGGCGCGGGTCTCTCCCGGGGTGCAGCGCACCTGGCAAAGACGGTGGCCATCGTAATGGTATTTGCCCTCTTCCGGATAGAATTCAAGGGTTTCCAGGAATCGGCTCGGGTCGCCATCGACAATGGCGTCCTTAATGGCGGGAAAGCTCCGTTCCGTTTCCAAACGATTGGCCTCGCGGCCCAGCTTCCCGGGCGAATGGGCGTCGGAATTGGAGACGAGGGTGAAGCCGTCGATGGCCGACCAGCGGTGGTTCATCACCGGATCAGAGGAAAGTCCGGTCTCCAAAGCGCTGATATGGGGGGTGAGCTCGTCAAAGCATTCCTCCAACGAGTCGTAGCCGGACTTGGAGCCGAACACCGCGAAATGGGGCGTCCACACATGGGCGGGGATGAACATACAGGTATCGGAAGCGTCCAAAACGATCTGAAAGAGATCCTTGCTGCTCAAGCCCAGGATCGGCCTGCCATCCGACTGAATATTGCCGATCGCGCCCAACTCGCGGATAATTTTTGCCGCGACTTCAAAAGAGGGCGCGCAAATCAGATTGTGGATCTTGCGGGTGCGGTCCCCTTTTTTGTAAATATTGCTGATCTCCACGGTCAACATGAACCGCATATCGTTGCGGCAGGCTTGGGGCACCTGTTGAATCATCTCGGCCGCATAGCAATCCTTGAGCTTGAAGAGACCTTCCTCCGCGGGCTCCAGTTTTTCCCGCAGCTCGGCGAACCAAGCGGGATGCGTAAAGTCCCCGGTGCCGATGACCTCGATTCCCTTGTATTGGCCCCATTGAAAAATATGGTCGGGGTCCATGTGTTTGCTGGTTGCGCGCGAGTATTTGGAATGGATATGCATATCCAGGGTAAAAGGCATGGCGGGGCTCCGAACCTTGGCGAGGGCCATTCATTTTTTCAGAAAATTTTGCATTGAGATGCGCGGTCAATTTTGATTGTAATCAGAATGGTTCTGAAACTACAAACAAAAAACCGTGGTTGGGAGCAAGCCCGGCATGAGGGTGAGTTTCTCGTCCAAGCTTGAGCCGTCTTTCCAATTGGGATACACTCGGAATGGAATGTTTTCCCACAAAAAATGAATACCGGCCTTGGAGGAGGGGATATGTCTACCTTTGAAAAATTGGCGAGCGTACTTTTGTTCATTATCGCCGCGAACCTGTGTTACATCACCTATCGCATGACGCCCAATCTGGGCATTACCACCCGCTGGCCACCCGTCGGGACGGCCCGTTCCGGCCAGGTTCCCACGCCGGATTACGCGACCAATATTCCCACTCAACTGGAATATCTTGCCTGTGGCCTGAACATGATGCTTGAGCGCCAGTTGATGGCGGAGGAACGCCTGGCCGCGGAACGCGAAGAGGCCGAGCGGCTCAAGGCTGAACAAGAGGCCGCCGTGGAGGAGGAAGCCGAACCTTGATTGCCGGCCGGCTCGATTAGGGAAGTCGGTTGCCCGTCCTGTCGATGGGAAACCACTCGCCGCCAACCCAACGCTTGTAATCGCCATCCTTTTCGGTGCGGCAGCCCAGGCACACGCGGGCGCGCCCGTCATGGAAAGGCTCCGCGCCGTCATAGCGAGCAGCGATTACCGCCTCGCCTTGTGGATTGTAATACCCAATCAAGCCATCTTGGACAAAGCGCGCCAAACCCTCGTGAAACGGGTCGGGCCCATTGTCGAAAAGGAAGGGTTTCAACAGTTTCCTGCCCTGCCGATCGATGATCCACCAGCTTTCGCGGTTTGCCGCGGCCGCGATTCCGTCCTGGCTGAAGGGCTGGGCAACTATAAATTGAGGCGCAATGGCGGGGGCGCCATCCGCATAACGATAGCCCCACAAATCGCCATGTTCGAATGGCTGCGGAAGTTCATTATCCTTGGAAACATCAGAGGCCCTTTCGGTACTGGACTCGGGTTTGGAGAGACATGCGCCCATGAGCAGAAAAAGCGCCGGAATGATGATTCGCACTGCCGTGGGTATAAAAGGGCGAGCGGTTTTCGAATCGAGCATGCAATTCTCCGGTAATAGTAAATGTTCAGGCCTTGTCCTTGTGCTCCGCAAGCAGCCTTTTCGCCTGGTCGACCCAGTTATCCCGAGTGATGCGCCCGCGAAAAGCTCCCAATTCACTCGCTACCCGGGTCACCTCTGCCTCGCTGAAGTTCGCGATTTGGTCGAACTGGTAAATGCCCAAGCGATGCAACATTTTTTCCAACACGGGCCCGACGCCGCTGATCCGTTTGAGGTTGTCAATCCGGTCGGGCGGCGATTCGAAGAAACCAGATCCCAGGCTTCCGGCCCGGGTGGATGCGGTTTCCGTTTTGGCCGCAGCATCGGGGTCTTTTTGCGTGGCGGCCTCCTTGACGGGAGCACGGTTCTGCTGCCTGAGCCGGCGATGGGCTTCTTTTTCCTTGGCCAATTCACGCGCCAGCTTTTCCGCCCTCATTTTGAGGTCGATGCACTGGCTGTTACATTTCTCCAAGCGGCTTGAAAACAAACCCTCCAGATTGGCTTCCTTCTTTTCCCAGCCCAACCATTGCCAGTACCAGCCGATGAAAAAACCAATCACCACGGCGACGAATAAACAGGTAAGAATTTGCAAAATGACATAGGCCATGGTCAGTTCTCCAACACGATGAATTCAATGCGGCGATTGAGCTCTCGGCCGCGCGCCGTGTCGTTGGGAGCGAGGGGACGGGTGTCGCCAAAACCCTCGGCGTATAGGCGGTTCTCGCCGACGCCACGTTGGCTGAGAAATTCACGAACGGCCAGCGCCCTCGCGCGCGTAACGATGAGGTTGATGTCGGGATCTTTTTCGTTGTCGGTATGAACGCCGATGAGCAGACTCGTCTCGGGGAAAGCGGTCAGGACCTGGGCAATTTTTTTCAGTGACGACATGCTCTGGGGCTCCAGTTTGGCGGAATCCGGTTGAAAAACGATTGGCTCTTCTCCCAAAATGGTCAGAATTTTTTTCTGGCAGGAAGCCGCGTCGCCGGTTAGAGGCAACAGGAGCCGGACCTTCACGTTGAAGGGAGGCGGCCAGCGCATGTAAATGGCGCGGGCGAGCTCGTAACGCCGCTCATTGTCCGCCACGATGCCCTCGATCAGCATGCGTTCATTTTTGATGGATACCCAGCCGGACCTCATTTCGCCCAAATACTCCAACAGTTGCAGGTTCGCGTTGAGCCAGCCGCCAGGCAGGGTAGCCGAGTACACGAGTTGGGCTTGCACCCGATCTTTTCCGAAACGTTCCCGCGCCGCTGCCAAAAGTTGTTGCTCTTCCTCCTCGCCGCTGATCTGGCCTTCGATCGTCAAGTTGCCATTTTTAAAGCCCAACTCCATGGCGAAGGGTTCCATATAGAGCGTGGGATTTTCATCCCGCGGGGGTGGAGGTTCCGGCGGCGTGATTTTCAACTTGTTTCGAACCACGCGCGCGCCGGGCACGGCGGCCGCGAACGACGACGGGACCGACTGGTCCCAGGTGCGCGAGCAGACCGCCCGCCTGCTGTCCGGCTACATCCGCATCGACACCACCAACCCGCCGGGC
>JBGTRP010000474.1:0-6026 GCA_041940685.1 Acanthopleuribacteraceae bacterium | reverse complement strand
GAAATTCCTCACCGACCATTGTTCGCTTGGTGGCGGCGGAAGATTTTCTGTGTGATAAAAAGTTCAGCTTTTACAATTCTCTAGATCGCTATGGTCGCCTGGGTTAGGCGGTGGTCGACCTAAAAGAAATTTTTCCGGTGAGGACTTTTTCCGGGGCTGCGTTCTGCCTCCTCGAAGCCGGCGTCCGTGACGTTGGACAGGAGGCGGAGTCTCTGATGGGTATGGCGCGAGAGGGGCTGATGACCGATGCATCCGACGCCGCCGCGCGCGCGGAGCCCTGGATCGGCTCCGGCAGTACCTGGATTCGAGCCTCCATCAGCGGCATTCTCTACCATTCCCGCAAAGCCGGAGAGCGGGTGCATAAAGGGGATGTGCTCGGCATGATATCGGATCCTTTCGGAGAGCAAGAAATCCCGGTGAAGGCGCCCATCGATGGGATCATTATCGGAATGGTCCTGCTTCCCCTGGTGTATCAGGGCGATGCCCTCTACCATATCGCCTATTCCGAGGAGCATCCTCCGGATGAATTCTACTTCCACGACCTGTTGGACTATGAGAGAGACTTTCTTTAAAACCAGTCCGCGGCTTGATTGGCAAGCGGCTAGGGGCTCAACTGCTTCAACAAATGGCGGCGCCGCCGTTCTCAAACCGTTTCCACGCGCCGCCTTCGCCATCCTGAAGAATGTGCGCCGCCTCTTTATTAGCGAGAGGGGTTGTAAGGCGCAAAATAACCCGGCCGCGCATATTGGATGCGAGCCCGGCCGCGCACGTTTTTCAGCTTGACCCGGATCTCGTGGAAGCTACCGTCGGCCTCAATATCGTTCGGCTGGAAGGAAAGAATATAGGTGAGTCCCGTGTTTTGGACCATGGTCTCGAAAGCCTTGCCGAGATCGTTGTAATTGCGGTAAAAACTTCCTCCGGTGTCCTCGGCAAGTCGATATAGGCTGTCATGGGTTCCCGAGCGGCCCTGGTTTCTCAAACCGCGCACATCGATGGTGTGGAGCGCCCAACCGGTTTGGCGGAAAACGGCCAGCATGCGCTCGAAATGGCTTTGAATCATGTTGCCGGTACCACCCGCGAGAGCCAGGCGATTCGAAAAACCCTCGGAGAGAAATACCATATAGCGTCCGCCTTCCTCGACCTTGATGGCATGAGCCAGCAAGGCCAGATCGGCCAGCATGGAGAACACGGCCTTGCTCTGAGGCCGTGGCGAGCCGATGCGTTTCATGTTCGCCAGTTGATAGAGATGTTCCTTGAGGTCGATGGAGGCCTGGTCTCCCTCGCCCCGAATGAGCAATTTTTCTCTTGCCAGCTCGAGCCGGCTCTCCAACTTGAGTCCGGTCTTGCCCCGGCCCTCCACGTAAAAACGATCCTCCCACCAATAGGAATCCGCGCGAGCCGCCGCGGTCGATTCCCGATTTGCATCCTGGGTGAGATGCCTGTATTCCCTCGGGTCCATGAACCAATCCACCGCGTCCAGCGCGCTCTCGATCAGCACCTCGTCGGAGGTGAAGCCGGTCAGCAGTATGGTGCCTTCTTCCGGGGCATAAACCGCGACCGCGATCTTGTCATCCAGGCCCATGCCATCGTAGAGCATTTCCTGCACGGCTTCTTTCGCGTTTCGGAGATGGGGTGGGCTTGAAAAGTAGAGATCGAAAAAGAATAGAAAACGGCGCTGGCGGTCGGGGTCGGTGTAACTGAGGTCTTCATAGGCCCGCAAATCTTCCAAATCGACGACCTCGAAGGCGGAAATTTCACGAGGCTGATCCTCGTCAAATATTTCGAAGTTCTCCGCGGTTAAACCCCTGAGCGGCTTGCCGCCCTTCAGGACTTGAACCGGAACCTTCACGGCGATGACCGACTGGGTTTCCTCTACATCTTGGCCGAATATCCGGTATTCGGCCGCCCCAAACAGGAAAAAAGAAACCAGCAAAAGAAAGGAAAATGTACGTTGCGGCAAAGGGGACCTCCTCATTTGGAGAACATGAACCTCGTGTACCCTATCATGGCTGAACCAGGTGGAGCAGGTAACATGCCAAGCCGATTCGAAACGGGGCTGAGGGGAGATGCAAGGGAGCGGAGACAAGGATTGTGACCGCTCGTGCGCCAAGCATGAAACCGGGGCGCATGTCTCCCAGAGGGCACGAAGCCGTCAAAAAATCACCACGCTTCCCGGGTTTAGGATCGGGACGAGGCGGTTCACGGGCCGTCATGGGCCGGGTTACCACCGCGGTCGTGAGCGCATTTCGCCCAGGCGTTCAGGTGCGAATGGGTTTCCCCTCGTGAATCTTTTCGGGTGGGATCAGGATAACCTTGCCGTTTCTCCAGCCGGCAACGGGGTTTCCCGCCTGCTTGTGCATTTCCACCGCGTTAATGACCGCACGCTTAAGTACGGCTTCAATTGTCTTACCATGGACTACAAATAGGTCATCCGTCATAGTCGGCCCATAGCTCACGCTCCGATCTGGCTAAAATTAGACCATAAGCGCTTCTGATTAATTTGAAGTTTGGATTTACCAATTCCTGATGCAACCAGTCGGGGGTCCCCGACCTTGGAATTATCGTACACAACCCAACTCTTTGCAAGCCCCTGATAGAACCTAAAGAAATTTCGGATCCCTCCGCGGTAGCGTCGCAAGATCACCGACTGAGGCACCGGATGACCTCCGATCCGAACTCGTTCGCTCACCCGTTGCACCGCCAATTCGGGGCTTTGCAGCCACAGGAAAAGCAGGTGGCAGTGGTATCCCTCACGGACCAACTGCTGAACCCTGGTGATGTGGGTGCGGCTGGCCAAGGTGGTCTCGAAAGCGAAAGAGCGCTTTTGGTTGGCCAGGGAGTTCAGCCGTTTCAGCATCACCTTGCCCGCGGCGAAAGAAGCGGTTTCCGGTTGGAAGGCGGAGAGGCCCAGGGCGATGGTGTCCGCGTTGACAAACTCGAGCAGACCGAAGGTGTCGCGCAGCAGACCCGGCGCCATGGTCGATTTCCCGGCTCCGTTGGGGCCGGAAATCAAAACAACCTTGGGATGGGGATCCGATTGAATTTCCATTGCGGGCAAGATCACTTGAGGCTCCATTTTCTTTGCGCTAAAGACTACCATGATTTCAATCCTCGGGGGTCTCGGGGGCGAGAGGTTGCGGCGTTGGGGTGGGGAACGATTTTTGGAAGCCGGAGGGGCCATTCCTCGGAGGGTTTTTTGATGGGGAGGAGGCTGGGCGGAAAGCGGAGGAAAGTTGGCGTGAAAAGCCGACACATATATATTCGATATTTTGGAGCCGGAGATTCAAAAGAAAAAGCGCGAACTTCCATCCGGTGACCCGCCACACGTGATTTTTTGCGGAAATGCGCTACCGGCGGTGGCCGATCCCTGGAATCGAATGTTTCAAGCATAACGACATGCACATCTCGCTCCAATCGGGGACCAGATGATTTTGGTATGAAAATCTGTCCCGGAAGCACTTGTGAATTTTGCCCAGCACCCTACCCTTCTTTTCCCTGGTTTGCCTACTCGCGGCCCCCGCGTGCCGCCGTTCCGGTTCGCTGGCTTCTCGAGGCGGGTCTTGCCTGCGATGGGCTTCTTTTGAAAACCGCTTGTATCCCGGTCGTTCGGAGAGGTAGGATGCTGGCAAGCTCAGTATTGGAGGTGGGTCATGACCGCAATGGAGACAGCGACCCTTGGGGGCGGCTGCTTTTGGTGCATCGAGGCGGTTTTTCAACAATTGGAGGGTGTGGCTTCCGTGGTTTCCGGTTATGCCGGCGGACGTACGCCCAACCCGACCTACCGCCAGGTGTGCGGCGGTGAGACCGGGCACGCGGAGGTGATCCAAATCCGTTTCGACCCAGCAGAAATCAGCTATGACCTGTTGTTGGATTGGTTTTGGCGCGCCCACGATCCTACGACCCTCAATCGCCAGGGCGCGGATGTCGGGACTCAATATCGTTCCGTGATTTACTATCACGACGACAAGCAAAGGGATGCGGCCGAGCGCTCCAAGGCGAAAATGGAGGAGTCGGGCGCGTTTCAAGATCCAATCGTCACCCAAATCGAGCCGCTCGATGTGTTTTACCCGGCCGAGGATTACCACCAGGACTATTTCCGCAACAACGGCAACGCGCCCTATTGCTCCTATGTCATCCGCCCCAAGCTCGCCAAATTGAAGCTTGAATCCTGACGGAATGGTCGCGCATCGGAAAAATGGGCGCTCCCTCGCCATTTGGTCAAAGGTAGGCAACCAGAAGCGACTCCGAGAGGACAGACGATCCTAGGTCTCCTTTGCTTGCCAACTTTTCATTCTGATGGCGGATGTCCCGGTATTGGGCGTACGCCCGAGCGGGTTCTGTCGCCGCTTCCAAGGGTTGTGAGAATCCATAGAAAAAAGCGGTCCGGCTAACCGGACCACTTTACAAATGGGCAGAGGCCATCCAACTTAAAAGCGGAAACCAAAACCAACCCCTAAGACAAGCGGATTGATGTCCACCGAGATCTCATCCAGGTCGGGGCCCGCGGTTTCCAGCGTGGCATCGGTTTGAATATCGATGTATTTGGCATCGATATTGAAAACCCAGCGTTCGCTGATCTTGAAGTTTACGCCCAGGTTCCCCGCGAGGCCGAAAGAAGAGCTGAAATCCACGTCGGTGAGGCCGAGCCCGGCCAGGTCCTCGGAGAGGTCGTAACTGTAAAAGAGAGTGTAGTTCACACCGAGGCCCGCGTACAGGTCGGCGCCACGATCCGGCGTCAGGAAATGGTACTGGAAGGTAAAGGTGGGAGGCAGCAGCCAGACGCTACCCGCGTTTGCGCCACCGAGGGCGCCGTTCCTCGTGGTTAGATCGTGCTCCGCGGTAGCGGCAATGACTTCTAGGGACCAGCGGGAGTTGAAATAGTAGCTGAGATCGACCTCCGGAACAATTGCGCCGTCTACAGCGACGCTGGTGCCCGTATCCAGGATGGTGTCGGTATCCTCGTTGGGTTCTATCGAAATTGCACGAAATCGGAAAAGCCAGGAACCGTCCTGGGCCAGGGCCGGGGCAAAAAGGGAAACGGCCATCAATATCAAGAAAGGGACCATCTTTTGCATAAAAATTCTCCTATTGGTTTGTTGTGGAACTAGGGAAATCGAATCAAATCGGGGCAAGCCAATGGCTCCCGGCAGGACCCTTTGAAGAGGGGATTTTGCCCATGAATAGATTTCGAATTCATGAAACCTTAAAAATTTAGACTTTTAAATTAAAAATATCAACAACTAATATATAGAAAAAAGGCGCTTAATTTAATTTTATTAAAATAAATTTTCAAACAAATATGTTTTAAAATGCAAAATTTAAATTAGGTTAGAGCATTTTTGCAATCATTTGGCGGCCTACATCTTTCCCCAGGGTTACCTTAAAACGCGGGCTGGGTTTAGGAGTCCGAGAAGAATTGTTCTACAAAAACAGCGACGGTTCGGAGACCTGATGATCTTTTAAAAGGCTCTCTTCCGCTCTTTCGGTGAAGCAAGGGTCTGGATTTGGGCGGCGTCACGAAATGAAGAGACAAGAAATCATCCATCCGGGTTCGGTGATCGAGGCAATTGACAAACGGGGGCGGAGCGCTAGAATGTTGGCCAGTGAAAATGGATTGTCAATGTATTTTCCCAACGGCCTTTTGAATCCATGACGCGGTCTCCTCCAGGGCCGATGATTTTCTGACCTATTTTCATCCCGCGTTATTCATGGATAGCCCCCATTCATTGCCTCTGTCCGTACCGTTTGTGATTGGGCTTTCGCAATGTCGATGGTGGCCGGATCGTATATTTTTTGCCTTTGATTTCCCTCTCGTTTGGATCTTTTAGGGGAGATCGGCCGGAGGAGCCCTTCAGATGGAACATGTTGAAGAAACCCCCGCCATGACCGGCGTACAGGATTCGCCCGGTCCGCGCGCGGTATCGGAGAGAAGAACGGCGGCGCGAGCCAAGTCAGCTAAGGTGAGCCGCCGCCTCATGGAATTTTTGTTCGCGATTTTGGTGGTCTTGGTTTTGGCCTTGGGTTGG
>JBGTRP010000473.1:0-6030 GCA_041940685.1 Acanthopleuribacteraceae bacterium | reverse complement strand
GCGGTCGATCTGGTTGGAGGCAATGATCTCCGATAGCGTGGTCAGGCGGCAGTCCACCCGTTGGGACCGGAGTCCGCGCCGGGTTAACGCGCGCCTGTCGGACTCGGCGAGGCCGCCCGCGCCCAGCGTGTTTTGCAGAACCCGTTCGTAGAGCTCGCGTTCATCGCGCGCCTCCTCATCGGTGAGGCGCGTGGAGATCGTGGAAAGCTCGGGGAAATAGGTGAACGTCTCCTCGCGCGCCTGGTCCGCGAGCCCTAGGTTGAAGAGGTTCGCCTCGATATCGAACAGCGCCATGTTGATGCGCAACCGCTCAAAAACGGGAGCGATAGGCTCGAAGGCAAACAGGCGCAAACGCCGGCATTCGGTAGCCGCGAATAGGGAGAACAGGCCGATGTTGGCGCCCACGTCGAAGATACAGTCACCCTCCGCGATGGAAATCCCGTACTTGAGATAGCAACGGGCCTCAAAAATCTCGCGATAAGCGTATTCCGTGACATTGCGGCGCTCATGCACGATGGTCATGCCGTTGGGCAAACGGAAGGACGCCTGGCCCTCTAACAGGCCCTCGCGCTCGAACTGGCGCCATTTGCCTTCGGGCGCGCGCCGTCCCGCCGGCACCACATAGGCGGCCAGCCGTTCATCCGCGTGCAGTTCGCGCTTGAGCACCACCGCGTCCCGCGCCGCGGGATGTTGCCTCAACAGGGACTCGATCTCCCCGAGCTCGATGCGGAACCCGCGCAGTTTGACCTGGCGGTCCCTACGGCCCAGGAATTCGATCGCGCCATCCGCCAGGAAGCGCGCCATATCGCCGCTGTGGTACATCCTCGCGCCAACAAACGGCGCGGAAAAGGGATCGGGAAGGAAGCGGGCCGCGGTGAGTTCGGGCCGGTTGTGGTAGCCTCGCGCCAATCCCGCGCCCGCGATCATGAGCGAGCCGGTCAGACCGATGGGCAGGGGCTCCAACCCGTCGTTCAGGATATAAAGACGGGTGTTGTCGAGCGGCCTGCCGATGGGAACCGTGCGGCAGGGAAGAGGATGGGTTACCGGCCACCAGGATACATCGATAGAAGCCTCGGTAGGGCCGTACATATTGACGAGGGTCTCGGCGGCGCCTTGAGTCAGGACGGCCTGCGCCAGCGTGGGCGGAAGGGATTCCCCGGCACAGAACAAGTAGCGCAAACGGCTCTCCCGAGCGAATCTCGGCTCGGCCATCAAGGGGTTCAGCAAGGAGGGCACGGACTGGAATACGGTTACCCGTTCGCGCGGCAGCAAATCCGCCAAATGATCGATATCGCGGTGTCCATCCGGCTTGACTACCACCAGCCGCGCACCCAGGCTCAGGGGTACGGTCCATTCCCACACCGAGGCGTCAAAGCTCAGCGGCGCTTTCAGCGGCATAACATCTTTGTCATGGAAGGCAAAGACGCGCATCATCCAATGCATATGGTTCATGGCCGCGCGATGGCTGTTGACCACGCCCTTGGGCGTTCCGGTGGAGCCCGACGTGTAAATGACATAGGCGGAAGAATCTTCATTTCCCCGTGGCGGGTCAGGTCCCCCGCCCGGGACGGATCCTTCAGAAGCCCACTCGGCATCGGCCATCAGCACGGGAATTCCCGGCAGCCTCGCCGCGAGCTCGGGCAAAGTGAGGACGGCCCTTAGATCCGCATCCCCGACCATGAACGCCAATCGGTCCGCGGGGTGGGAAGGCTCCAGCGGAACATAGGCCGCGCCCGCTTTGAGGATGGCCAGAACCGCGGCCATCATTTCGGGCGAGCGGTGTAGAAACAGGCCGACTCGATCTTCGGCGCCAACCCCCAAACCGCGCAGTTGCCGGCCGAGCGCCCCGGCGCGTAGGTTCAACATTCCATAACTCAAGAAACGAGGCGGACCCGCTCCCTCCTGGAAGGAGAGCGCGGTACGATGCGGGTTGCGAGCGGCCTGAGCCTCGAACAAGCCGTGTAGCTTGAAACCGCCTGGCTGGTCGTGGACGACCATCGTGCGGTTGAAGCCCGCCAGGATTGTCCGGCGTTCGGCCTCACTCAGCATGGAGGCCGCGCCTATGGGGGTTGCCGGAAGGGTATGGAAGGATTTCAGCAACGCGGAAAGTTGGTCCTGGAGGACCATGACCGCTTTTGCGCTAAAGCACTGGGCGTCGTAGTGGAGCTCTGGATGTGGACCCGAACCCGTGGCGAGAAAACACAGCTTGAGTTTAAAACGGTCGGTACAGGCGTATTCCCGCAAAATTCGGAGTCCATGTTTTTCAACCTGGTCCGTGTTCGGCGGGAGCCATTCGCACACATATTCCAAAAACCGGGTTTGCCCGCCAAGCGCGTCATTGCCAAACAAGCTCCAATCGAAAAATTCCTGGCGTGCGCCCGTCTCTTCCACGAGGGCGCATGTATGGTCGATCACCTCGGTAAGCGTCAAGTTGGGGTGGAGCTCGGCCGTCAGTGGCAAAACCTTGCAGAATGGGCCCGGCACCTCGTCCACATCCTCGAATGGCCGGCCGTCAAATACAGAACCCCATTGGAGGGTCCGGGCATCCGAGTGGCGCCACAACCAAATTTGCCACAGGGCGTGCAGGCAATCGGAGGGCTCCCGCCCCAAATTCGCGGCGAGCGCCTTTAAAGTATCGGCAAATTCCGCGTCGAAACCCGTAGGGGCCACCGCGGGGGAAAAAACATCCGCTTGAGGGCTCGGCCGTTCCAGCGGAAAAGAGATCGCCTCCATTTTCGTCGGGTCGCGTTGACGCCAGTAATCGATTGCCGTGGCATGTGTTTCGGCGTTCAACACCTCGTGGAACCATTCGGCAAGATCCAGGTATTGAAGCGGTCCTTCCTCTGCATCCTCGCGGACTGGCTTCTCAATCGATCGCAACAGCTCCGCGGCCAATAGCCTCAGGCTGCGGGCATCGGCGCAAAGGGACGGCATGGTCAGCATCAAAATCGACGCCTGATCGGGAAGCCGGAAGAGGCCCACGCGCAACAAGGGGCCGTGCTCCAGGTCGAAGGGGCGCGTCAGCCCTTGCTCGAACAAGTTGCCAAGGCTTTCCTTCAGCGCGGGACCGGGGGTGAGTTCGCGCAAATCCCGTTCGTCCAACCGCGGGGCCAGATGGTCTTCTACGATTTGCAAAGGTTCCGGGGCGCCGGGAACCCCGTGGAAGACCGTGCGCAACATCTCGTGGTCGCGCACCAGATCGGCCAGGGCTTGCTTGAAGCCCGCGGCCGGAACCGGGCCTTCGATCCGCGCCATGAGTTGACAGCGGTAGGCGGAAGTAGGGCTTTCGGCGTGTAGAAACCATAACCGCGCCTGCCTCGGAGAGAGGCGAAACCCTTCTTTTACCCGCTCTTCCATATCCCCTTCTCTACCCTCCGCCGCCAAAGGATTCGGCCATTGCCAAGACAATTTCGCGAGGTCCCTCGTAGGGCTGGCGACCGTGTAGCGCCAGCATGTTGTCCAACATCAGCACATCGCCCCGTTCCCAGGGGAACACGACGCTTTCGGCTGCCAGCGCGGCGCGAACATGGTCCAAATCCGCCACGTCAATGACGGAGCCGTCCCCGTAAAACGCGTTGCGCGACAAGCCCTGTTGCCCGAGATCCGCCACCATGGTTTCCCCGATTTCCGCCTCGAGATTGGACGGGTGGAAGAGATGCGCCTGGTTAAACCAGACCGCTTCGCCGGTAACGGGATGATGCGCCCAGCCGGGACAGATTTGACGCGTGCGTAAACCATCGCCCGGCAGCCATTCGAATTCGATGCCCGTTTCGCGGCAATAGGCCTCTACCTTCCTTCGATCGCCGGTTTGAAAAGCCTCCCGCCATGAGAGGCCGAAACCCGGGGCAGCCCTGTAATTGCGCAGGTACATGATCTGTTTGTCGCGAAAGCGGTCGCGGATGGCGGGGTCGATCCTCGCAAATACGCGGCGGCTGTCCGCAAGCGGGGTGGCCCCTCCCCTTTCGGCCGGCCGAAGGCACATGAACACCAGTTTCATGGGCCAAGCGCGGGCGTAGGCATTCTCGCTGTGAAGGGGGATCGGCAGGGCCGCGGCGTACTCGGTTGATGTGAAGACCTTGCCGGAGACGCGGGTGCGGGGGGAAGTGCGGTACATGTAATCCAGGGGCTCGCCGTCAACGGCAGCATTTACGAACCGTTCCAGTTCCTCCGGCGGCCGCGGCCCGAATCCGCGAAACAGCAAACCCCCGTGGCGTTGTAACTCGCGCCCGATGAAATCGCGGTGTTGGGCGGCCCAGGAGCATAGATCCGCTTTGGGCGTCGTGGGCTGAATGACGAGCGGCAAACCCTTCCCCGGCTCCCAGGGTCGAGTCGTCACCAATCCGTGAGAAGAGATGCTGACCGCCTTCCGTCTGGCGCGGAGCATGTTTTTTTGCAATTGGGGCCGTTCCGACCTCGTGGCCATGCATCTTCTCCTTAAACCCGAACCTTGACGCCCTTGCGGCGGATGAATTTCAGCCTGTCGCGGGTGCCTGACTTCATTTTTCGGATCTCTTCGGACTCCTCATTCCGTTCTTGATTCACAAGGATGGCCCGCAAAGCTGCCAACTCGATTTCCGGTTCGCCCGCTACCTGTTCCAAAATGGTTTCAAACGACCGGACCCAACCCGCGACACGCTTGGCGTTACACCGATCCGGGTCGTACTGAACGAAACCCGCAAAACCTCCGCCGGGCCTTTCATCCATCACCAGCACCAGGTCGAAGGGAGTGGGCATTGCCTCCAGATTGCGGCGTTCGACCCGCAAGCCCGGCATGCGGATCGGCTGGAGAGGCGCATTCTGCAACAGAAAAGCCGTCTGGAAAAGAGGCGAATGAGAGGCGCGCCGATCTGGCTGGAGTTCCTCCACCAATTTCTCGAACGGGAGTTCGCCATGGGCGAAGGCTCCCAGCGCTACCTCCCTGACGCGGCTCAATACTTGGGCAAAAGCGGTCAGACCCGAGAGTCGAAACCTCAGGGCCAGCGTATTGACAAAATAGCCGACGATCCCTTCAAGTCCATCCTGGTCGCGATTGGCCGCGGGCACGCCAACCACGAAATCGTCCTGGCCGCTGTAGTGGGAAAGCAGCGTGACATACCCCGCTAACATGGTCATAAAGTGCGTGGTCCCCATGCGGTAGCTCAAGGTTTTTAATTTCGCGCCCAAGGATTCGTTGATTTGAAAATCGAGGCCCGCGCCTGCATTGGACGTTCGCGTGGACGGAGTCAGATCCTCGGGGAGGCTTAGTTGGGGCGGCAGAGGCGTCAACTCGTTTCGCCAGTAATCCAGCAGGGATTGCAATACGTCTCCGGACAGGCGCCGGCGCTGCCAAATGGCGAAATCCGCGAATTGAATGGGGAGCGGAGCGGGCGGGACCTGGTCTCGCTTTTCCGACGATGCGAGCAGGAGCCCGTAAAAGTGAGGAAATTCTCGCGTCAAGATCCCCAGGGACCAGGCGTCGGATATGATGTGATGCATGCTGAGTACGAAAACAAACGCCCGCTTTTCTGCTTGCAAAAGCAGGCTTGACCAGGGTGGCGCGCCATCCAGGGTGAAAGGCTGTTGTACCTTTGCCTGGGTCAAGGCCAGCTTTTCGCGTTGGCGGGACGGCTCCTGCAGGCCGGTCAGGTCGACCAATGCCAAGCCTGGGCGGAATTCCTTCAGAATGTCCTGCCAAGGCCGCTCTTCCTCGGTCACGAAACGGGTGCGCAAGGATTCGTGGCGCACGGTCAGGGCGGCCAGCGCTTGTTCCAGGCAAGCAACATCCAGGTCTCCCCGCAGGTCCAGCGCGGCGCCGATATTGTAATCGGTCTGGTTTCCGCGTAATTGGCTCAGGAACCACAACCCCCTTTGCCCGAAGGACAGCGGTGGCTTATGGGCGCGGGAGGAGCGTGGGATGGCAAGCGTGGCGTCCGCGCGGCTGCCTCCCGCGTTCTTGAGGAACGGAATCAACTTGGCAATGGTGGGGTGCTGGAACAGGAGACGGGTGACGCGTCGTCGGCCCTTTCCGTGGCCCCCGACTTGGCTTTCGAG
>JBGTRP010000472.1:0-6049 GCA_041940685.1 Acanthopleuribacteraceae bacterium | reverse complement strand
GGGGAGACCACCTATTCCTAAAAAGGACCCTTGTTTCATGGACTCGAATCCATCCCCGGAAGAGATCGGCAGGCTCCGGAAGATCTATGGCGGCAACCTTACCTATCTCTACCGCGACCTGATCGGCGCCCTGCAAACCCTGCCGGAGCTCTATCAAAACCCGGCCTTTGCCTATCACCAAACCTGGCCTCAAGAACGTTTTGAAAAGGCCATTTTCAACAACCTGCGCCTTATCGTGAGGGCCATCGACGACAACTTGCCCGACCTGCCTAGGATCCAAAACCAACGGATGCGGGTTTGGATCGCCTTTTGCCGCAACCTCTGGCTGCACGAGCTTTTGCTGGACGAGGATTGGCGGGACGATACGGAGAAATGCGCCTACCTGGACATCGCCTTTCGCCGCGTCTTTCAGGATTTCGACACCAAGGCCGTGGCCAATTTCGACACCGAATTCCTGCCCTACGATATGCCCTGGGCCTCCATCGCCTACCACCCAACCAGCGGGGAGGCTTGCCGCAAGCTGGAGCCGGAGGTCTATGGCGATTTCTTTCGAACCAGCTTCCAAAAAGAAAAAAGGTTCTATGCGCCTTCCCCCAAAACCCCGCGCTTCAACGACCAACTCAACATCGCCTTGCGCATCGCCAACAAGATGAAAGACATCTCCAAACGGGTCTTCTACTTCGATGTCAAACGGTTCAGGCTGTTCGAGGTCTTTTCCATCCTGACAGAGGAGAAAAAGCGCAATCCCGTGATCCGGAACGTGCTGCTGACATTCCTATTTTTTGAGTTCAAGCGGGCCCTGCTCTGGAATAGCGCGTTCCTGCTGCGCGCGAGGCCTTTTCGCAAATTGGTGGACAACTTTCAGGGCCAGTGGAAGCTCGAGCGTCTGCGCGAACAGAAACCCGCGGAAATGGAGCGCCAATTCCAGCGCCTACAGCGGCATATCGAGGTGCTCCTGCCTCAAAAGCCAAGCGCACCCATCGCCGAGGAGGATATCCTCCCAAAATTTCTGTTCCAAAGTTCCCAGCGGCCGCCCAAATCCCCACCCGCGCTCGACATTGAGTCGCTGCTGCCGCGCGATCTGCTAATCACCCACGAGTGGCGGCGCCAGACAAGCCTGGACCTGAGCGGCTTTCTCAAATTATGGCAGCGGGGAGCTCGCGCGAAAAAGGTACACTGCCTGCTCGACAACGCGCAATACCTGGCTGATGGCGGCAACGCCCTGATCGAAGAGTGCCTACAAGTAAATAAAATCAAGGCGTTCCACACGATCCACCGCGACGCGCAACCCGGGGTGGGGCTTTTCGAAATTAAGAGTTATCACTCCGAAAATTACCTCGCTCCGGGCGCGGTCAAGGGAAAAGCGGCCGGCCTCCTCCCCTACCTTTGCCGGTTGAGAGCCTTCGATCGGCCGTTGGTCCAGCTCTGCGCCAGCAACCTGGGCATTGCCTGGAAGTCCAGGGACTGGAAAACCCTGGGCGAAAAAGAATGGGTGCGCGTGCGCACACGAAGTTGGTTCTATATCGCGGACTTTCCAGCGGTGCGCAATATGCTTGAACGCGATGGCCGGCCCGAAATTCCAGGGAATTTGAGAGCTCGAATCCTCGAGTACCTGCGGAATTACAAAAGCCCCATTCCCCAGGAGGCGTTGCTCGCCAAATTGGATGGCCTGGTCTACGGACTCGAATGGTCCCCCGCCACCACGGTGCGGCCCTGGCTCGAGCTCTGGCTGGAAGGCCTCACCCTCGGCAATTTCTCGCTGGCCGAACGCGTTGCCCTGCTCGGCGAGCCCCATCGGAAACGCATTCAGCGGGAGTTGGGCCTGGAACCCGATGACTATGAGGAATGGTTCCTGCGCCTACCCCAGCACGCCCAGGCCGCCTCCCAACGGGAAGCGGATGAGCGGGAGACGGGTCCAAGCGATTGGAGTTTGGATGTACGCGGGTTTTGCCAAAGGCTGTTCCAATTGAAGCTGGATGAAAACGAAAAGCTGCATGTGTTGCGGGCGGGTCACGGCATGCTCAAACAATGCGGCGGCGCCACCTCACAAATTTCCGATTTCATTGCGTTTTGTGAGGCGCACTCGTCTGGTTTTCAAACGCGTTCCCGCGCCATGACCTGGTTCCTCTGTCGGCTTTGGGCGCAGCACCGTCCCAAGGACCCCAAAATCAAGGCGCATCTCAAGAGCCTCGCCCGCAAACCGGAACAGGTGGAATACCTGTTCGAACAACTCGTTCGCTTCAACCTGGAACGGCATCCACGCTCCGTTTCCATTCACAAAATCGCCATTTGCGGACATATTGTCACCGGCGATTTGGAAGCGGCGAAAAGCAGCATCGATAACCTCAAACGCCTTACCTCCTTGAAAGCGGAGGACCTGCTCGATATCGCCGAGTACTACCATATGGGCAACCATTTCAAGCGGGTGTTGGATTGGCTTTCCAAACGCGCGCTCCCAGGCTTACGCGGCGAACGATACTACCTTCTGCTCGCGGATAGTCACCGCAACCTGGCCCACTTCAACAAGGCGATCAAGCTCAGCGATCATGCGCTGAAGAGCGGCTTCCGCGACGTGAATTTCTACAAAATTCGAGCGGTAAGCCTTTTCCATTTGGAAAGGTTCCGAGAGGTGGCCGAGACCTGCGAACGGGGCCTCGAACAACACCCTCGTAGTGCGGAGTTAACCTTCTACAGCGCCGCGGCCCATTTCTTCCGGCGCGCATATCCGGCCTGCCTGGAAGCCGCCCAAAAAGGCCTGGCCATGGAAAAAGACCACCGAGGACTCGCCTCCCTGTTGGGCGGCGCCCTCTACCGGCTCGGCAGGTATTCGGAAGCCGCGCGGACCTTGGCTCATAACATCAAAAAACACCCACGAGACGCCTTTTCCGGTTTTTTCCTCGCCAATGCCTATTACCGCATGCATCGCTACGAGGAGGCCGAGAAAATCGTGGACGCCCTGATTACTGCCATGCCGAATTCCCTGCAGCCCCATTACCTCAAATCCTACATATACCTCGCCCAAAACCTGACCTCCGAGGCGCTCGCCATCCTGAAGCGGTTAAAAACACTAGATACGGGCCCCCGACCCCATCTGCAGGAAGGTCAAATCTATTGGCAGCAAAGGGATCTCGGCAAGGCGAACCGGGCATTCGAGACCGCGCTGCAAAGAGACGGCGACCATTCCGGCGTCCTTTGTTTCATGGGAATGATCCAACTCGTGAACGGGGAACAAGCGGAGGCGCGGACCTATTTCGAGCGGGCCGAGGCAAAGGGCGAACCCCGTTGGAGCATCGATTACAACCGCGCCTGCGCCTATGCCGTGAGCGGGCGCCCGCGCTTGGCGCTCCGCGCTTTGGCACTGGCGGTTCGCAACCATCCCGACAGCGCCAGGCGCGCGGGACGAGATGATGATTTTGAGAGCCTGCGCGACCACCCACGTTTTCAATCCCTGTTAAATGGAGAAACCGGGGAGGACTGAGACCCGTCATTCCCGCGTTGAGGCCAATCGGCGCTGCCGGCTTCCCATCAGCTTTTGGCGTGCATCTTCCAAAGCAGATGACTGATAAACGGCCGCCTCGATTCGCCCGTCGTCACCATGAGGAGCTTGGTGATCTTGAGCCCGAACGGATCGGTAAACAGCAGGATCAGCATTTCTTTAATAAAATTCGTGTTGAGGGTAATGTAGTTGTCCGTACCCACGCCCAGGGACACGCCCTTCTTCTCCCACCAGGAGAATGGATGATCCTTGTAATCGTCGACCATGGAGGTGAGCTTGTAATTTGAAGACGGGAGCGAGACGAGGGAAACCTGTTTGTGGATCATGCGGTTGAGCACATCGTGCTGGTAGTGTTCCACCTCGCCCGCGGTATGGAACTTGGCCTTGGTAAACAGAATCCGTTCCGCGTTGCTCAGCGTCTCGCCCGCCAGCAGCTTGTCGCGAATGGGCGTGTTTTCATACCACAACATATCCTGTAACTCATGGTACTCCAGGCTCCCGGGCCGAACGGCCTCTCCGCGCGCATTCCACTTCAGCACCCGCTGGAACAGGCTGTGGAAGTAATAGTTGGGGTTAATGCCCAGGCTGAGGCCATGCTCCAGGGTGTCGATATGCCAGATGTTCATGGCATTGTCCACGGCCTGAATGCCGCGCCGCAGATTTTGCCAGGTCTCGCCGTGGTGGCTGCGGATCTTAAAGCCGTAGTATTGCAGTTTGCGAAACCCGGTCTGCATGTCGTTGAAGTTGGCCTTGCGAAAAAAACCCCTCTCATTGCCCACGGTATCCACCTCGCATAGATGGGGCCGCAGGCAGGGATGGCGCTCCAACAGCTCGAGAATCGTGTTGATCTGTTCCAACACATCTTCCCGCTTACTGGAGAACCGGCTTGCATCGTAGAAATCGGGCTCCTTGCGGAAACAGGGCGAGAGAATGAAATCGAAGCCGGGAACCTCCCGCCTGAAGGCGTTGAAACCTTCAAAAAGGCCGAGTGCAATATCCTCGGATGTCAGGGCGTCGATACCTGGAATGCGTTCCATTTCCTGGCTGGTCGCACGGGACAACATGCATTTGAGGCGGATATGCCCCACGTTGTATTTGCGATAGAGCTCGCGCGCCATATGATAGGCGGCCGCGGCATGGGCCTCCCGATCGACCAACACCAACTTGGGCAACATCAAAATTTGGAGGTAGCGGTCGAAGCGTTCGCCCTCGCGCAACCGCAGCAACCGATCAATATCCTCGGCGGATTCAATGGGCAGGCTATCCGGCCCGTAAACCATTTCAATCTTTTTGCGCAGCACATCGCCCGCCGGACCATCCAACAGCTTGATCAGGCGCGGAAACACAAAATCCGAGCTGAGCGAACCGGTGAGGTGAATATGCTCCTCCCGAAAGGGAAGAGGAAAAGACTGAAAAAAACGATACAGCGCGCGCGCGAAGGGATGTTCGATCAAGGCCTTGACATCGGTTTTATCCATAACGAAGTCAAAAAGCATTTCATGGAAACCCTCCACCTCCGCGGCCACGCGCGGATGGGCGCGCACCCGGTCGGAAGAGAGCATGAGCTCGAGGGTATCTACCAGCGTAATTCCATTGGTTTCACTGATGGTTCCCGTAATCAGGCGTTGCAGATCATCCAAGAGAACATCGTCGTTTTTCATACCTCACACTAGCACATTTCCCCAGGCCGGGGGAGCCGTATGAAAGTCCTCCATTTAGCGCCCAAAAGCGAAAGTTCGCCCATAAGCCCTTATGAGAATATGCTATGCTGAAGCTGGCCGCAATCGCCTTGGCGAAGCGAGTCGAGCGCATGGCGCCGGCTACCCTCCGCCGCGATTGGGACCAATGTACGCAAATACATGAGACCCCGCCTGGACGGGGCTTGTAGTAGGAGCAACCATGAAAAGAAAATCGATTCCCGAGGTGATGGCCGGCAATCAAAAGCTGACCATGCTCACCGCTTATGACTATTGGACTTCTCATATGGTCGATACCGCCGGGGTGGACATGATCCTGGTGGGCGATTCCCTGGGCATGGTCATCCAGGGTGAGGAAAATACCCTGGGCGTGACCGTGGACGAAATGATCTACCACTGCCGCGCCGTAGCGCGCGGCCGCCGCAACGCCCTCGTCATCGGCGACATGCCCTACCTCAGCTACCATGTAAGCCAAGAGGAAACCATCCGCAACGCGGGCCGCATTGTCCGCGAGGGCAAGGTCGACGCGGTCAAGTTGGAAGGGGGCCGCAAACGCATCCCCATGATCCACGCGCTGCTGGACGCGGAAATTCCGGTGATGGGCCATATCGGCCTCACGCCGCAATCCATTCACGCGATCGGCGGTTTCAAGGTACAGGGCAAAGACGCCGAGTCGCGCAAACGCCTGGTAGAGGCCGCCCTCGCATTGCAGGATGCGGGCGTATTCGCTCTCGTGCTGGAATGCATTCCCTACGATCTGGCCGGCGAGATCACGGAACAACTGACCATCCCGACCATCGGTATCGGGGCTGGTCCCCACTGCGACGGCCAGGTGCTGGTCACCCACGACCTGCTG
>JBGTRP010000471.1:0-6056 GCA_041940685.1 Acanthopleuribacteraceae bacterium | reverse complement strand
ACTACATGCCCAGTCAAACACCGATGTTCTGGGCGACCCGGAGGAGGGCATCCTAGTTTTGCCCAAGCTCCCGAACTAAACGGGGCGAATTCCTTCAAATAGGGCCAACTAATAAGCCCACCCTTCCTCGAATGGAAAGGTGGGCTTTATTCATGCCTGAGTTACGGTTGAGCCAAGGAATTGGCGCTATTTGGAGCTACTATCTCCGTTTCCTTGGTTGCCGCCCATACCCAGGAAATTGCCCAGCATGGAAGTGAATTCCATGGGGAAGATCCATTTGGTGGACGGACTCTCGCCTAGAGACTTCAACGTCTCGAAATACTGAAGGCTCATGGTGCGCCCGTCCGCGGTACTCGCAACACTATTTATGCGTTCTAGAGCTTCACTGAATCCCGACGCTCTGAGCACGGCGGCTTGCTGCTCGCCCTCAGCCTTGAGAATCTCGGATTGGCGCTGGCCCTCAAACCCATTTGGATTCTTGCCCTGCCGTTCCGCTTCCTCGCCCGATTGGGTGAGGGCCGTCAGCATTCTTTGCTAACCGCAATAATGGAGACGATATTGATCGGTCTCCTGGCCGCGCTCTTTCAATTGACCGCCGGTTGGCACATGATCGAGGCCGCGTATGCTTCTTTCACACACTTGTGGGAAGGCAACATCATGGGCAAGCTACTCTTCCAAAACCAAAGCGGCGCCATTCTGACTTCCTTTCTTGCCGCGGGTTATGCCGATGGGTCCTGGGGCGCACGCCTTTCCGCGATCTGGGGTTTGGCCTTTCGCTGGCTGCCCCTGGCCCTTGCCCTGCTGATTCTCTTGCGAAACCCCAAGCATCGGGTGAGCGGTGGGGCCGTGCTGGCTTTTTTGATAGTTTGTCATATCATGCCTTCGGTGGCCAGTTACCATCTTGTGCTCGTCGCCGTGGGCGTTTCGCTGCTGCCCGGCCTTTCGAACCAGCGCGTCTCCGGCCACCTCTTCCTGCTGGCGCTCCTCATACCCTTGGGCTACCTTCCCGCAACCTATTTGCAGGATCTCGCCTATTCCATGCCCGGCCCCGCCATGTTGCGGGTTTGGTGCCTGGCGCTGATATTGATGCTGACGCTGCTTCCATTTAGCCGAGCGCCCCAATTGGCGGAACCTTCCGGACGGGGCTTCGTCTGGCGGAGCCGTCTCGCCTATTTCTGGTTTTGGGGCGCATTTTTAACCGCGGTTTTCCTGTCCTTGGCGGGCGACCGCTACGCGCGCCAAACCGCTCGTGAGCGGGAACGTCTCCATGAAAAAGGTTTCGCCCTGAGCATGGCAAAAAATAACGAGGTTCGGGTTGTTGCGGGTCTGACCGTTCCCCAGCCGGAACGGCAGCCCTACGTGCCGGGCGTCATCCGCACGGCCTTTCTCAACCGCTGGGGCGCGCCTTTTTTGTTGACGCCCGTGTACTTGGCGCCCCTTCCCGAGGGAGCCACCCATTCGCGGGTCCTGTTCCGCATGGTCGATTCCGCGGGTATCCGCGCGCTGGGGGCCTCCTTGCCGCTGGAGGGCGCGCCCCGTCTGCGGGTAGTCAATCCGGATGCGGTCGCGCACATGTTGAATGTCGTGGAGCCGGGCGCGGCGCCCCGCGCGGGCGATCCCCTGCTGCCAGTACCCCTGAAGCTCCACGCGGAGGATGCGGCCGCGCCTGGTGCGGCCTTCATCGCCGAGGGAATTCAGCCTTGGCCCGTCGGACTCACCCCGGACACCACGACGGGCAGCTGGGTTCCGGGTTCCTGGGAAACGCCACAAAAATTGGCTCTGGACGATAATTGGAGTCTGGTTGCCGAGGATGAGGGCTGGGGCTACGGGCTGAATCAATTCAAGGTGATCCGCAATCCTTGAGCCTCGACACGCCGTGATCCATGCCGTTAGAATGAAAATTAACGACTGGTTTTGTCTGGATTTGGGGAACGCGCATGCGGCACAAGGTGGTGCTCTACAATCCCAAGGCCGTTTTCTGGACCATGCCGCTCGCGCTGGTCGCGATCGGTTCGGCATTGGACCGCGAAAAGTTCGAGGTGGTGATCGTAGACGGCCGGTTCGAACCGCCGGAAACCCTGCTCCACCACCTTCGCGGCGCGCTTTGTCTGGGGATTACCGCGCTGACCGGCGCGCCGCTCAAGGATGCTTTGGAAGTCACCGCCAGAGTGCGCGGCCAATTCCCGGACTTGCCCGTTCTGTGGGGAGGCTGGCATCCCTCCCTGTTTCCGGACATGTGCGCCAGACACCCCGGCATCACCGCCGCGGTCATCGGCCAGGGCGAGGAAACCTTCGCGGAAATCCTCGACCGTTTGACCGAGGGTCAATCGTTGGACGGGGTTCGCGGCTGCGTGTACGTCACGGATCATGGACGGGTCCGCGCCAATCCGGCCCGGCCCAACCGCGACATCAACCAATTTCCGGCCTTTGATTACGGGCTTTTCGATGTGGCGCGCTATTTCCGCCAAAAAGGCCGCCGTCAAATGGATTACATCAGCTCGCAGGGCTGCCGTTTCCGGTGCAATTTCTGCGCGGACCCGGCCGTGTTCAAGCGCGGCTGGTTCGGCTTCCATCCCGAACGGGTGGCCGAGGAAGTCGCCGCGCTTTGGCGCAAATACAACTTCGAGGACCTGGCGCTGCAGGACGAAACCTATTTCACCCAGGGTCGGAGGGTGGCGGCTATCGCCAATGGTTTTTTGCAACGGGGTTTGAAATTCACCTGGACCGCCACCATGCGCGCGGACCAGGGCCGCCGCATGGATGAGAGCGTTTTCCAGCTTTGCCGCCGTTCCGGCCTGCGGCGCGTAATCATCGGCTTGGAAGCCGGAGATCAGGCCACCATCGACCATATTCAGAAAGATATCAAAATCGAGGACATGTGGATCACGGCCGAGAAGCTGAAACGGCATGGCATCGGCGCGGTCATCAACGTCATCGTCGGTTTTCCGGACGAACCTCCCGAGAGTGTGGCCGAGACCCTGCGCGTCGCGCGCGAGCTGCGCAAGCTGAGCGCGGACTTCCAGCTCTCCCTCTTCTACTTCAAACCCTATCCCGGCAACCCCATCGCCGAACGGTTAGAGCGCAAAGGCTACCGCTTTCCCACGGACCTCCCTACCTGGGCGGCGTTCGACTATATTGGCGAGGGCAATCAATGGCTGACAGCGGCCCAAAAAAAGGAGATTGAGAATTTCAAGTTCTACCAGCACTACGCCTATGATGGCCGTCGCGATTGGTATCGCTGGCCTCTCAAGCGGCTTTCCCGCTGGCGGGTGGAACACCTCAACTACCGGCTACCCTGGGAACGCGCGCTGCTGCAAAAGCTGAGGCCAACGGCGCCGCTTTCGTGATAGGGTCTCCCGATCATTCACCTTTATTCACTTCCTCAAACAATAAAACATCCTCGGTTAAGTCTTGCCGAAATTTTTCATTATGATTATTGGGCGACCTCATCCTTATGGGGCTGATCTTTTCGCGTCCTGAAAGGAGTTCACATGAAGGAAAAACAATCAACACTCGGTAAGTTGGTTGCAATTGGAGCTCTGGTAACGACCCTAATCGCCGTACTGGCCTATCTCGGTTTAAACCCGCCTGACCTGCTCAAAAAGGAACCAATTCCCCTGACCCTGGTAGGCGTCCATTCGGAGACAACCCAAACCATTACCCAAGATTTTTCCTTATCGGAGACCAATGAAGATCACAAAACCATAGGCACCAATACCAAATCCTATTCAAAAAGATTCAACGCCACCGATGGCTATTCCATCACGAACTACGAATGGATTGAAACCAGCAGGACACGCGCTTCGAACCTGACCTTCAACATCGACCAAGGAGGAAAATCTATTCTGGTTTCTTTTAGCCTGAAAGCAGGGCCCATCACGGACCAATATCGCGGATGGTTAAAGGGCGCCTTGCGCACAACTCAGACCCGGAAGGTTCCGGAAAGCGAGGTGGTTTTGGCAACCAATATCGACGTTGCCGCAAAAAAAACCAACCTGCCACCCTTAGAATATGAAACCTTTGACATCCTGAAAGTTTTGGATAAGGATCTCAATTTCCTGGGAAACTTGGAACTCGAACAACCGTTGAATGCCGAGCTGATCGGGCGCAGGCTGACCCTATCGAAAGCCGAAAATGGCTATGTGCTTCGCTCGGTAAATCTTTAGGTATCCCACGGCATTTGAATTTACCAACGGGCGACCACTTTCTCAATTGCAACTGGAGAATGTCGTACATTTGTAACCAAATTCCTCCATTGGCTGAAAAGGATAAACCGCTGCCCAGCGTCTCACCACTTGGTCACTTGCAAATCGAATCAGGCGTCAATCCCGGCGGCGCATGGCCAACAAGGCATGGTCTCCCAGGCGGTTGAAGGGGAAAACTCCCGCGAGGCGGCGCTCCAGGGCCAGCAGCGCGCGGAACAGGGGCCCCTCCCGGACGGCCGTATAGGGTGGCGGCAGGAATACGCCCAAACCCGTGATACCTCTCAATTCGAAATGGGGCTTGAAAAAGCGGCGGTGCCAATTTCCGGGATGGAAGTACCAGGTAGGGATCTTTTCATCCCCGACTCGCAAAGCCTGCTTCCCGCCATGACGGACGCGGCGGAAAAAGTGGCGGCCGCGCAGCACTCCTTCCGCGATCTCCATCAGCGGTAAGCGCGTCATGATGTTCACCAAAAGATAACCATGGGGGACCAGCAGCTTCCGACACTGAACGGCGAAGTCCCTAAACTCGCCTTGCGTGTTCAAACCCCCGAAGTTAGAGCAGATCGCATCGAACCGTTGGTCCAACGCGCCGATTTCATTGAAATCCATTTGATGCAATTGCGCCTGGGGATCTGCTTCTCGGGCGCGCTTCAGCATCTCGGGAGAAAGGTCGACGCCGGTCACGCGGCAGCCCTTTGCGCGGAAGTAGGCAAAATCAGGGCCCGGTCCACAATTCAGGTCCAACACCCGAACGCCCGGTTTCAGGTAGCGGTCGTAGATGCGATGGGAGGCCTCTCGCATGGCTCTTGCCGTGGGATGAGCCTCGAAGTCCGCGTACCGCCGAGCCTCCAGATCAAAGGCGGCCGCGATGCGTTCCGGATCGCGTTCCATGATTCGGTTCTCCCTTCCCGCGCCGGGGTTCCAACCAACGGCCCGCCAGCCAGCCCACCAGCACGAAAAACCAGGTCGCCTCCTGGGTGAACATGTTTACGAAGGTGCTGATGGCGCAACAATAGGCCAACAGGGCCGCCGTGTAAATGGTGAAAAAAGAAGGGCGCTTGCGCATGATGAGGTAGGCCCAACAGGAAAGCAACCCGCAAAAAAAGGGCCCCCACAGGATGCCGAACCAGCCGAAATCCAGGTAGAACTGGTGCAGGTAGCTGAAGGTATTGATCTCCATGGGCACGTGATAAAGCTTGCCCTTGAGGTCGACTGTCTCCAATTCCGGCAGGGCCAGATTGAGCAGGGAAACCAACGGCGAAAAACTGAAGCGGCCCAGATAGCGGGGACTTTCGTCGGCCAGCATGGCGTCCAGCGCGGGAATGCTTCCGGTAAAGTAGATGTAAGGGTCGATTAATGCGCCCGCGCCCGGAGGAGGCTGGAAATAGGGTTGGAAGCGGTCGCGGTATTGGCGTTCGTAGTGGTTGCCGATCAACAGGAAAAAAGCGAGCAGAAGCGCGAGGGTGAGCGGCGGAATAAGCCATTTCCCCAGGGCCGGCCGCCGCCCGCCCGAGGCGTACCACCAGGCAAAAAGCGCCCAAATGACCATATAGAAAAAGCGGGTGCGGTCCGTGGTAACCAGGGCGGAGGCCAGCGCCACCGCGAACAGTGGCGGCATCCACGGCCGAAAGCGGCGAAAGCGGCAAAGGTACAGGACGGCCAACACCAGGTTGGCCACGTTGAGGATGTTGAGGTAGCCCCAGAATCGCGGACTCCCGTGCATTTCGCGCGCCCTGACCGGGTCCTCGATCAGCGTGGCGAGCCCCATGACCGCCTCCAGATGGCGGATCTGCAGCAACAACCCGAGGGCCCCCAG
Source organism: Acanthopleuribacteraceae bacterium (assembly GCA_041940685.1). Classification (GTDB taxonomy): domain Bacteria; phylum Acidobacteriota; class Holophagae; order Acanthopleuribacterales; family Acanthopleuribacteraceae; genus JBGTRP01. The sequence goes on along the minus strand of JBGTRP010000471.1, from coordinate 35 downwards.
CAGCAGCAGCAGCCACATCAATTTCTCAAAACGGC
>JBGTRP010000470.1:0-6072 GCA_041940685.1 Acanthopleuribacteraceae bacterium | reverse complement strand
GTTTTTTCAGCAATACTAGCAACTTCGTCCATGAGAAGAGCGAGGACGCCACGGCGTGCGGCGAGTGGGTCGTTTGGAAAAGGGCTTCCACGAAGCAGGGTTGGTTTTCCATGATGTGAGTAGAATCAGAAGCTTACCGATATGGGGCTCCGTCTATCATTGCACCGAACCAACTTCACTTGACTTTAGCTGATTATTGTGACAATCTAGTGAAACTTTTTGGGCGCTTTTCCTTTGAATAAGCGTGGCGATTTAAATAATTGTATTTCCCAGAAAAAAGAAATTATTTTTGGTGTTGCTGGCGTTATGGCCGTCTCTTCTCCGCTTCGCTTTTTTCAGGCGCGTCTAAAGTATTGTACTCTCGGCCTGATGGCTCGCCTGCTCGATCTGGTGGTTGCCGTTCCGCTCGCCCTGCTTGTCAGTCCCTTCTGGTTGGTTGCGGCCTTGGTTGCCCGTTTGAGGGGACGGCGTTGGTTGTGCTTCCAATCCTTTTTGGGTAAGGGTGGGAGGACCATCTATATTCCGGCTTGCAATGATTGGGGCGCGGGGTTGTGGAACCGTTTGTTCCAGCATCCCTTGATTTACCGTTCTCCAGCCTTGCTTTCCGTGTTATCGGGGGATTTGAGCCTGGTGGGGCCCGCGCCCGTACCCGCCGAGGCGAGCGGCGCCATGCCCACCCGCTACCTGCGCCGTTTAGATGCCAAGCCAGGGTTGATTCACACTTATTTTTTGCGGTCCAGCGTGAATATCGCCTTTGAGGATGAACGGGAACTGGCCCTCGCGGACACGGAGCGGCATGGGTTCTTGACCCGAGTGGGAATGCTTTTGCGCGCCTTACCCGCGTGCCTTTTTCGTTCCAAGTCGGATTCCCGGGATACGGGGCCGCGGTTGGAGTTGTTTGGCCTGAGATTGAGAAACCTCAGCATGGATGAGGCGGTGAACGAAATCCTGGATGCGGCGGAATCCGGGCCCCGATCCCGCATCGCCTTTGTCAATCCGGCCTGCGTCAATATCGCCATGAAAGACGATCGTTACCGCGAGGCATTGCAAAAATCGGATGCCGCCTATCCGGACGGCATTGGCCTGCAGATTGCCTGTAAAATGTTGGGAATGAAGATGAAAGACAATCTCAACGGTACGGATCTCTTTCCGGTTCTCTGGGATCGCATGCGGGAGCGGGACTTGGGCGTCTACCTTTTGGGTGCAAAGCCCGGCGTGGTGGAAAAGATGGCGGAAAACCTGAGTCGCGACTATCCCGGGCTAAGGATTAGCGGACTTGGGCACGGTTATTTCAGCGAGCCGGAAACGGAACGGGTGGTGGCCGATATCAATGATTCGGGGGCCCAGTTATTGTTGGTGGCGATGGGGGTTCCCAGGCAGGAATTATGGATCGAGAGAGTGTGGCCCCGGCTGAACGTGAGGGTCGCGGCCGGGGTGGGCGGCCTGTTTGATTTCGTTTCAGGCCGGATCCCGCGGGCGCCCGTGTGGATGAGAGAAATGGGCCTGGAATGGTGTTATCGCCTTCTGCGGGAGCCGCGAAGGCTTTGGCGTCGGTATATTATTGGGAACATGGTGTTTTTTTGGCATCTGTTGAGGACCGGGAAGTGAAGAGCGAAAGGGGCGTATCCAGCGAACAGGCCCGCATCCTGGAAATGCTTCAGGCAACCTATGGCCGGCGGTATCGGTGGCAGGTCATTCGCCTGGTCCTGCGCAAGTACCTGCTCAAAATCAAGGCGGGCAAATTTTTTTGGATGAAACGCCTTTTTGATCTGGTTGTTTCTTTTCTGCTTCTCGTGTTGCTTGCGCCCCTCTTCCTTATGCTGATTTGGCTGATCCGACGTGACGGAGGCCCCGCCTTTTACAACCAGACCAGGATTGGCCGTTATGGAAAGCCGTTCAACTTTTGGAAGTTCCGCTCCATGGTGACCAATGCCCATGAGCTAAAGTCGGATATTTTGGCGAAAAACGAGATGGCCGACGGCGTGCTTTTCAAGATTAAAGACGATCCGCGAATCACGCCCCTGGGCCGTTGGATGCGCAAGCTCAGCTTGGACGAGTTGCCCCAGCTTTGGAATGTTTTCCGGGGAGACATGTCCCTTGTGGGCCCCCGCCCCCCGCTGCCGGAGGAGGTCAAGCTATATAACGCCAACGAGCGGCGTCGGTTGGAGGCGGACCAGGGGATTACCTGCACCTGGCAGGTTAGCGGGCGCAATCAGATCGGGTTCGAGGACCAGGTTGCCCTCGATTTGGAATACATTCAAAACGAATCGATTTGGAACGACCTCAAACTTTTGTTGAAGACTTTGCCGGCCGTGATTTCAGGTCGAGGTGCCTCCTGATGCCATTGGCGGTGACCGACCGTGAAATACCCTGCTTGCTCCTCTACGATGCCGAGAGTAAGACTTCCAAACTAACCGGCAGGATGCCTCTGCCGCTCCTGTGCATCGGCAACCGATTTTTATTCGAGCATCAATTGGAGTGGCTGAGCGATGAGGGATTCAAAGATTTGCGGCTGAGCCTGGCCGACCGGCCCCGGGAGACCGAGGCCGTGGTGGGCGGGGGCGCGCGATGGGGGGTCAGCGTGCGCTATACCATGGATCCCGAGCATGCCGCGCTTGGTGAGCGGTTGCAAAAGCACCCCTGTCGAGCGAGCAAGGGCGTGCTGCTGGTGGATGGCGATGCCTTGTTGCGCTTTCCCATTCCCCGGGATTTAAACCAATCTCTTGCCTTTGAGAATGGGTCGGGGCCTTTGCCGATTTTGTATCTGATCCAGGAGGATTGGACAAAGTTGTTGGGCGCTCCATGCCCCGGCAACCTTGCCGAGTTATGTCTCGCAATCAAAGAGATTCTTCCCCAAATTGGCAAGGTTCGCGTGGACGCCTTCTACCGGCCGGTGCATGATATCGAAACCTTTCAGCAGGTGAACCGCTCCATTCGCGAATGTGACGAGGGGTTTCAGTTCAAGGGCTTTGAACGGGCGCCCAATGTGCGCGTCGGCCGCATGACCCATATTTCGAGTAGAGCCGACCTCCGCGCTCCTTGCCTGATTGGGGACGGCGTGGTGATTAGAGGCAACGCAATCATTGGCCCGGGCGCCTTTATCGGAGATCGCTCATTCGTGGAAAGCGGCGCCCATATCCACGAGTCGGTAGTCGCGCCAGGAACCTATATCGGTCCCAACACCAGCTTTGAGGGCCAGTATGTCTGCCGCAATTACACGCTTGATTTGGAGCGAGGAACCGCTATTTTCGTTGACGACCCCATGATTTTGGGAGACCTGGCGCGGCCCATGGTTTGGAGCAGGGGAGCCATGCGGCTGGTGGCGGGCTTTTCCCTGGTTTTGGCGTTTCCGCTTCTGCTTTTGCTGCTGCCCATTCATCGCCTGTTGCGCGGCCGGTGGATGATTTCTCAATGGATGCTGCTGCAACCGGTTAAAAAAAATCTGCTGGGCGAGTTCGATTTTCAGTGGCGCCGTTGGCAGCGTTTTGATTTCGGTTGGTTTGGCCTGGATTTCCTTCCCAGCCTTTGGAGCGTGGCGCGAGGGCGCCTGTCTTTTGTGGGCAATCCGCCGATGGACAAGCGGGAGGTTGAGGCTATTGAAGCAGTGTGGCGGGATGAGCTCCTGAGCGCAAAGGTGGGTCTTACCGGGCCTGTTCAGCAACTGAAGCCGAGAAATTCTACTGCCGACGATATTTTTGCCACATCTATCTATTATAATGCTACTCGAACATTGAAAGAGGATGCGCTCCTGTTTCTGAAGGCCCTGGCGCCGGGGAGGCATCGTTTCAAGAGGATTTCCCCCTGATGGAACCCATGATTATCGAAATGCCGAAGCGAATGGACGCGACCGCGGTCGGGGCCATGCGCAAGCGGACCACGCGGGCTTTTGAATCGGAAGCCAACCTGGTCATCTTTGATTTCAAGAATTGTGATTTCATGGACTCGCTTGGGCTTTCCATCATCGTCACCGCTCTCAAAATGAGTGCGAAGGCCAACAAAAAGTTGCGACTGGTGCATGTTGGACCGGAGGTGCGGCTGCTGCTGCAAATCACCCGTTTCGACCGCATCTGCGACATTCACGAATCCCTGGAGAGCGCCACGGCTTGAGGGCCTGAGTCTCTCGGTCGATGCCGGTTTGGGGCAACGGACCTTAGAAGATGTTTGAAAACCTTCGCAAAGACTACCGGACCTACAACGGTCATATTCTCGTTCAGGGTTTTTGGGTGATGGTGGTCTACCGCTTCGGCAACTGGCGCTATCGCATTCGTTGGACATGGCTGCGCAAGCCCTTTTCGCTTATTTACAAGCTCAGCCAATTGGCGGTCCAGGTTCTGACCGGCATCGAATTTCCCTGCGAGGTCAAGGTGGGCGACCATCTGCGTTTCGACCATTTCGGCGGTATCATTGTCAGCGGCTACGCGGTGTTGGGCTCTCACTGCATTGTGCGCAACGGCGTTTCCATCGGTCTCAAGAATGTGGATGAGCCCTGCGCGCCGGTTATCGGTGACTATTGCAATATTGGCGCGGGTGCTAAGATTCTGGGGAACATTCGGATCGGCGATCATGTGGATATCGGGGCGAACGCGGTGGTGCTCCAGGATGTGCCGTCCCATTCGCTCGCGGTCGGAGTGCCCGCTCGCATCATTCCCAAAAAGGAACGGCCCTCAATGGTTGAACTTCCGGGTGACGCGGGTTCTATAACCGATGACGGACGGGAAGCGCGAGCCGCCACCGCGGTGCGAGAGAGGGGAGGGACGAGGGCTTGAAGAAGGCGACAGGCATGTTTTTGTGGGCCCTATCGGCATGCTGCTTTGCCGGTGAGCCGGGGGGGAGCGAGAAACCCGGACCTGAACAGGCGAGGGCCGCGACGCCGAGCGAGGGGCGCGAGTCGGTTCGACCCCTGTTCGAAAACGCCTCCGAGATGGAAGGCGAAAAATTTGCCGACGACGCCACCATCCAAAGCATCAATGACGCCATTCCAGACGCATACCACCTTGGACCGGGAGATGTCGTCGATATTCAGGTTTGGGATCAACCCAACCTCTCCGGAAGGCATACCATCGGTCCCGACGGCACCTTGGCTCTGCCCTTGATCGGAGAGGTGCGGGTGGAGGGCATGACGCGCACCTCGGTCATGGATCTCATCCGCGAATCCCTGGCGCCCTATTACCAGGACCCTTTTGTCAATCTGCAAATCATTGAATACAAAAATAACCGTGTGTTCGTGCTCGGCCGGGTCACGCGGCCCGGGTTGGTGAGCTTCGAGGGGAGAGGCACCCTCCTGGAGGCGCTCGCCATGGCCGGCTCGGTACCCGTATTGGACCGCACCACGCAACTGACCAAATGCGCCGTGATTCGCGGAAAGGAACAAATCATTTGGATCGACCTCCAGGAATTGCTGGTCTATGGAAATATGAACCTCAACCTTCGCCTGGCCAACAACGACGTGGTTTTCATCCCCGACGGACATGATGCGTTGATCTATGTGATGGGGGAAGTGGAAACCCCCGGCGCCTACCGCATCACGCCAGAAATGTCCTTCCTGGACGCCTTGATGCTGGCCGGTGGTCCCACGCTCGACGCCAAAAAGGGGAAAATGGCGCTGATCCGCAACGAGAATGGCGTGGGCAACGTGCGGGAGATTAGCCTGCAATCGTTTCGCAAGGGCGATTTCGGCGACAATATTCTGCTCAAGGAGAACGACATCATCTATGTCTACCGGAAGGGCATTGCCAAGCTGCATTACTTTTTGCGCCAAATCAGTCCATTTGCCCAATGGCTTTTGGTAGATCAGGTAATATCGGATTAAACCATGGCCGAACAAAGCTCACCCTATCAACTCAAACCGATCCAACCCCTGGTCACGGTGCTCAAGCATCTGCGGCTGATCGTGGTGGTTACCGTTTTGGGCACCTTCCTCTCGGCCCTGCTCATCGTTTCTCGCGTCAAGCCCATCTACCGCTCGGAGGCGGGCATCGAGGTGACTCTGCTGCATTCACGCGTGCTCGTCTGGGATCCGGAAAAGCAGTTTTCGTCGCGAACCCAATACACCGATTACGTCAATACCCTGGT
>JBGTRP010000469.1:0-6080 GCA_041940685.1 Acanthopleuribacteraceae bacterium | reverse complement strand
ACCTGGGTGAAGAGCTTTTCTGGTGGCGAGAGTCCCCGGACCTCCACACCCTGATCACGATTTATTGGGGCGCCTACGACCTACCCGATGAACCGATCTGGTTGCACTGCCGCCTTTTCGATCGGGCCGGCCGCCAGGCGGGAGCTTGGCGAAATAGACTCGCGCACGGCCAGGTCGCCTTTATCGATTCGGGCGTCGACGAGAGTCTGCCGGCTTTTGCCAGAACCGTCCAGGAGGGCGTGCTCGCGGTTTCCATACATACCCAAGATCCACCTTCTCCCAGACTCAAGGCCCAATTTCGCCGGCTTTACGCCATGGTCGACTGGTACTCGGACAGGGGCGAACTCATCTGTCTCCATAGCGATCAGTGCCATAGATCTGGGCGGAATGCAATTGAGCTCACGGAAATGGTGGTTGTGGAAACCGAGCGCGAGCGCAATGCGCTCATCTTCATGAACGGACCCCAAACCCAGGACAGCGGCGCCTTGCAGGTGGTTGTCCAGAACCATCGGGGTCAAACCAGGGGCGCAAATTACCAACGGGTTATGGAGCCCTATACCCTCCACAAACTGTGGTTGGCGCGCATGTTTCCAGAATTGCCCGCGTTCGCGGAAGGCCGCCCCCTGCTCGTGGAAGGGCGCTTCGAGGCCAATGGCCTGTTCGTGCGCCCCTATGTGCTCTGCGCGGGCGCCCACCAGTCCATATACCATGGCGGCAACCGCTACCCTTGGCAAAACCTGCCGAAACTCATGTTCAAGTACATGGGTCAGGGCGAGATGAACCCCATGCTGGCGCTCCACGACGAGGAGGTGACCACCACCATCAACCTGCTGAACAGCCATGGCAGCCTGGAGAAAGACTATTGGGTGGATGCCGAGCTGTTCGATGAGCATGGCCATCGCGCGGGAGGGAAGAAACGGTGGCTATGCGCCCGCCGTCGCCGGTTGGCCCGCGGTCACCTGCGCGATCTCCTCACTCGGCCGGAGCTCCCCTTCCGGGGGCATGTTGCGCTTCGGTTCAGCGAATCCAACCAGCCGAGCTATCCCCGACACCTTCAGGCCCTGGTGGAATACCGCACCGCGGTGAACCACAGCCGCATCATGGCCTGGAGCGATAGTTGGAATACGCCTGACCGCGCGAGCTACGGTCGCGGATTGGACCGCCGCTGCTTTTTTCGGGTATGGTGTACGCATCAGTTACAGTCCCGTATCGCCATCACCAACTGCGCCTCGGGTCCCGGCTGCGACCGAACCGCGAGCTTTCGTGTTCACCTTATCCGGGCTGACGGGCAACGCCGCACCTATCTCGGCAGGTTGGGGCCCAGGGCCACCCGTTTCCTTCAACCGCGCGAGATTTGCGAGGATTTGGAGCATTTTTCCCAGGGCCGCCCGACATTGCTCGCTCTGATCGAAAGCCCCTTCGACCTCGCCGTTGTACAAACCACGCGCCATCCGCGTTCCGGCGTCCTGTCCGGTGAGCATTTCCTAGCCGCCGCCACCCGGGAAGGCAACGCCTTTTATTGGCCGCCGGGTTGGTGAGCGGATGAGCGATCCCACGCCGCCCACACCAAAGAGGCATAAATGAGCTACTCCATCCATGCCTACGCGGCCATGATGGCCGATCGCGTGCGGATCAAGGCCTACGACGCGGCGCTCGGCCACCACGTCGCCCAAGACTCCGTGGTCCTGGATCTCGGCGCGGGCGCCGGAATCCTCTCCTTGCTGGCTTGCGCCCATGGCGCCCGCGTCGTATACGCCATCGAATCCGAGGATATCATTCAAACCGCACGAGAATTGGCTGCGGCCAATGGGTTTTCCGATCGGATTCAGTTCATTCAGGAACACTCCACCCGCGTGACGCTGCCCGAACGCGCGGACCTTTTGGTTTGCGACCTGCGCGGAACGCTTCCGCTCCATGGAAAAAGCCTGAGCGCGATTCTCGATGCAAGAACGCGCTTGCTCAAACCAGGCGCGCCCGTCATTCCACAAAAGGACATCCTTCGCATGGCTCTCGCGCAAGCCGGGGATTTGCACGCCAAGCTCACGCGCCCCTGGGAAGGGCTGTTCCCCCATTTGAATCTGGAACCCCTGCGCAACCAACTCTGCCATCAGTGGGGCCGCTATCATCTCGGCGAGGGTGCGCTCTTGAGCCGACCTCAAACCTGGCATGTCTTGGACTATACCTCGGTTCAAGATCAAAACATCGCGGGTCGAGCCTCCTGTACGGCGACGCGGAACGGCCTTGGCCACGGTCTATTCCTTTGGTTCGACGCCGATCTCGCTCCAAACATCGGCTTTTCCGCCATGGGCGAGGAGGCGCCCAAGGTTTATGGCCGAGCGTTCTTCCCCTGGCCCGAGCCCCTGCCCCTGAAAGCGGGAGACCGGGTAGAGGTGGAAATCCGCGCCGACCTGGTGGGCGAAGAATACCTTTGGCGCTGGACCTCCTCCTGGTATTCAGAATCTCCCACGAGCCCGCCCAAAAGGCGTTTTGAGCAAAACAGCTTCCTCGGGACGCCCTTCTCCCTTCAATCCCTTAAAAAGCAGGGGATGCGGTAGCCGGAAGCCGACCCGTGGAGCTCCATAACTCGAACGAGGTCAAGCCGGATTCCATCCTTGGCGGTTTATGGCTACTTTCCAACGGCCTTTATATGAATTTCCCCCCTATTTGAATGACTGCTCCAAAAATAGCTTCCTGATGGGTTTACTGTTTGGCGAACCACATCGGAAGGCCGCGCGGCAATAGACAATGGCGGCAAGAACTGGCGGAAACACCACCTCGCCATGGGCGGCAAGGAACCCCAATCACCCACGAGGAAACCTTCCAGAAGAAAGGCGATGCGCCCACGGCCAAGGCGTTGGCGTATCAGATGGGAAACAGCACTGGCGGCTTTATGGGAGTAACGGATCAACTCTCCAGAAAGGGTTTGAGCGCTTGCCACACCTCGGCGGGTTTTTCCTCGTGAACCAGAAGCCTCGCGCCGGGAATGGAGTGAAACCCGGCGAAGTTGGCGAATTGTTGCCCCATTTGACGAGCAATCGGCTCTGGAAAGGTAGGATCGTCCGCACCCCACACGAGAAGCACCGGCATCTTCAGTTTGCCGTGCAACTGCTTGAAGTCATCTATTTTTTTCCAGTCGATGCCCCGCAGGTACTTGTTGAGCCCCAGGATTCTCTGATGGGAATGGCGGATGGGATCGATGATATGCTGTTCGAAGGCGCCCTCGATGAGTTTGAGGTCGACGAAACAGCCGGCAAAACCCATTCCCGTTCTTAAAAACCATTGGGAACGCAGCAACAGCCGAAAGATTGGGTTGGTGCCGGGTAGGTACATCAGCCAGCGGTAAAGGGGAATCCAGGGAGGCCGGTGGCCCGGCATTTCCGTGTTGAGCATCGCCAGCTTGGTCATGCGGTCGCCGTCGAATTCCGCGAGATGACGGGCAATGGATGCGCCCGTATCCTGAGCCAACACCATGTACTTTTCCAAGCCTAACCGGTCGACCATTTCTTTGAAATTGCGGGCCTGCCCGGGAAAGGAAAAATCGGTTTTTTCGCTCCACTGACTCTCGCCCGCGCCCGGACTATCCACCAGGTAACAGGTGAACCGCTTTTGCAGGTAGGGAACCAGTTTGCGAAAGGTGAAGGCATGCAGCGGCCAGCCGTGAATACAAATTAGGGCGGGGCCCTCCCCGAACCGGCGATAGGCAATCTTGGCGCTGGACGTTTCCACGAATTGGGCGGCTTGATTGAGGTAAGCCCTGGTGGACTCCGGGGTATGGGTGCTCATTTTTACCCCTCTCGATTCGTTTTTCGGATCTTCCAAAATATAACATGAAAGGCCAGGTTTTGTCCGTTTTTCCCATTGATCGCAAAGTCTTTCTGGCCGTGGAATAAAAATTCAAGGGGCGCCAACCCCTGCCGACCCACCCGAGTTCAAACGACGAGGGTCTCATGATCGCCCACGGGCCAACCATCATATTGAAGCTAACGAATCCCTTGCCGAAAACGTGCTGGATCAGGTTCGAACAAGGTCCTTATGACCGCCGCCATCGAGCCTGTCCGCCCGGGGTGATTCCCCGGATTTTCGGAGCCGATCGAAAAATGGAAATTCTTTTCCCGTCAAGGGGACAATTCAATTGAAATGCGAGACCGATCGGAATAGAATAACGGAAGACATCCTGACAATTTTCGACAATCGTCCAGGTCAGGAATGTTGTATCAAAATTCAGCATGGAGCTCTTCGAATATTCATGGCTCCGCGTAATTTTTTGCCGGTCCAACCGGGAAGAATGGCAACGGCGAAATGAATGGCCGAAGCTCCTGGAAAGTGAGGCAATATGAGTGTGGAAGATGTGATAGAGAGTCATCCATTGCGGCTGCTGGATGACGAGACCAAGATCCCCAACGGCGAGCTCAGCCTTCTGTTGGCCCGCTCCGGTGTTGGGAAAAGCGCCGTTTTAATTAATTTCGCCCTTGACCGAATCCTTCAAGGTGAGCGGGTCTTGCATTTCACGGCCGGAATGACTTCGGAAAAAACGCATCAGTATTACCAGGAAATCCTGGCGGACCACACCCGCCATTATCCGCAAACCAACGAATTCTCTTGGGAAGCCACCAACCGCATGTTCACGGTCATCAGCTATTTGGAATCCGACCAAATGATCGCCGACCTGGATGCAGAGGCCGAGACCCTGATCGCCAGCGCCCATCTTTCGCCGGGTTTGGTCATTGTCGACGGGTTGGATTTTGACGATCACGCGGAGCAAAGTCTGAAGCTGCTGAAAAGTTTTGCCGCCAAGCACGGCACCAAAGTGTTGGCCTCCATGCTCATTCACCGCAAGCCAAACGGCGCCATCGACGTGGACAGCCCGGTGGATGTCGCCCGCGCTTACAGCAATCACATTTACTTCATGGAACCAAAAAAAGAACGCATCCATTTGGAGTTTTTGGCGTCCTCCGGAAGCCGCCAACTCCCCTTTTATTTTTGCCCTCACGACTTTATCTTTCGAACCCATTCTTTTTGAAATTAGCGGGGCGGTTCGCCTCGCGGCGGGTGGCCTCGAACCTGTTCCCCAAAAATCCTCATGAGTATGCCGGATCGAGATCCGGGCGCGGGCGTTTCTGGCCTTGAGTATTCGGGATCGTTTTTCTGCAATCCGCGTGAGTGGACGATAACCGCCGCAAGAAAGGCAACCCGAACGAGATGATCCAGGGAGTCCCTCACTCACCCTCGTTTCGTCCCCCCGTTCCAACAGGCGTTCGGGTTGATCATTGCGTCGAGGTTCCATCCATGCTTGACCACGGGCCCATGCCGAAAGGGGTCAAACGCTCGCACATCTCCCGCCTTGACCATCGGGGTGGAATCCCGTTACATTGAAATGACGCCCTATGCCGCGGTCTAGGGGAAGCGGGTGGAAAATTGCCTGAAAAACAATGTGAAAACTGTCAGGGCCTGGGTTATGTGCGGGTGGAAATCGATGGCTACCCCTATGTGAAGAAATGCGCCTGTCACCGCTCGCTGGAAATAACCCGCGCACTTGAACAGGCCAATATTCCATTGAAATTTCGCAACACCACCCTGTGGGGAGAGCCAAAGGACGGCCGTGAGCCCTTTAAACCCTACGGCGGTGGCGGAAAGAAGCCCAACCCTCTGGCGATCGAGTCCGGAAAACGAGCGTTATCGGTATGTGAAGAGTTACGCGATCTGTATCTGAACACCTTTTTGCGGGGGAAAAAGGCGGAAGATCTGCATGGCCTTCTGCTGTACGGCGGCTGTGGCAGGGGTAAAACCCGTCTTGCCTGTTCCATGCTTTGCGACCTGATCCACGCTGGTCTATACGATGTAAAATTTATCGAGTACAACGAGCTTTTCAAGCAAATCCGTTTCAGTTACCAGGGTGGGGAAATCAGCAATCAACAGCTTTTCCACTCCTTGACTCAGGCCAAGGTTCTCGTCATCGACGATTTTGGGATGGAGGTAAGCGGCGGCATGGTTTGGGTTCTGGACATTTAATTACATTTCTACATTCTTCAACACCACACGCTTTAGGTTTAGGACATACTTCGTCAGGTGTAGGGCACTTT
>JBGTRP010000468.1:0-6088 GCA_041940685.1 Acanthopleuribacteraceae bacterium | reverse complement strand
CCTTGAAGGGCGTGAAGTCCACTCCCTTTGGAGCGGGCTGGCGCAGCCGCTGAAATGCCGCATTCCCGTGAGCATGTTGGGGTTGAAGCACGGCCTCGCCATGTTTGAGGCGCGTCAGACGCTCGGCCCAAAAACCGTGATTGGGATCCGGATGAAATTGCAAACGTATTTCTCCCTGAATTTTCTAAAAAAATAGGCTTCGAGCTTCGCGGCCTATTTAAGCATAAATTGGTCTTCACTTCCAATGTTCCGGTGGTTGTGTGGAATATATAAAATTCCTTATAATTTGTTGATAATATTAATGTTATGGCTAATTCTAGACGTTTGTGGCAGTTCCTTTCAAGAAGTTTTCCGTCCTAGCGTGCTGACGGCGCTCCGGCGTCGGCCGCGTTTCAACGCCTTGATGTTGGAGGTTTTGAGGTCGACCTCTTTTCCGAGGGCGCGCCGACGGCCGAATTCCGCCAATCCGGAGCGCAGCGTCCCCAAGCGCGTGTTCATCGACTTCGCGACGGTTCTGAACAGCCATTCGAGCAGTTCAAGGATGCGGGCCACCTCGGGTTCTTGCAGCCATGCGCTGTCGAAGCCGGCCTGAATGGACAGGCGTTCCTCCGGCATGACCGTAAGGGTGAGTGGATAGGTGGAGTGTTGGAAGACATTCAGGTCCTCCAAGGTCAGGCCTGAAATGCCGCGATCCACGGTTTCATCCATGGGGAAGTTTTCGAAAACCAGAATGGCGTGGAAGAGGGGAGATCCTTCCGGCCACCGGCACCAGGCATGGATATCCACCAGCGAGCTGTGGGCAAGGCTCTCCCTCGCCGCCTGCCGTTGCTGAAGGTCGAGGAACCAGTCCTCCAACGACAAGTCTCCCTGCAGCGAAATTGCCGTGGGAAGGGTATTGATGAACAGTCCGACCATGGCCTCGACGCCCTCCAATTCCGGGGGACGGCCGGAGACCGTGGCGCCGAAGACCACACGATCCCGGCCGCTGAGATCTCCGAGAGCCAAGCCCAGGACGCCCTGGACCAGGGTGAACAGCGTGAGTCCATGCGAACGGGCCAAATGCTTGAGCTCGCGCGTGAGGCCCTCATCCAGCAACAGGTTTCGCTCCAGGAATGGGCCGCTATCCCCGTGGATGGGTTGGGAATGGCTGCCTTGCCTGAACGGGGTGGGTCCGTGCAAGCCCCCGAGTTCTTCGCGCCAGAACTCTTGCGTGTCGCCGAACCGCTTTCCTTCCAACCAGGCGATGTAGTCGCGGAACAGCGGAGGGCTCGGCAAGATGGGGTCCCGCGCTTCGATGAGCTGATGATAAAGCGTGAACACCTCGCCCAGCAGGATAGCAGAGCTCCAGCCGTCCATGATCAGATGGTGCTGGCTCCAGCAGAAGTAGGTGAGGTCATCCTGCACGCGCATGCAGTGAAAACGGGCGAGCGGCGCCTGGCCCGGATCGAATCCCCGTGCGCGATCGGTCTCCAGCAGGCGCATCCAACATGCATGCGCTTCGCCTTCCTCCAGCCCGCGCCAGTCCTCCTGTTTCCATGGCAAAGCCGCATGTTCGCGAATGACCTGAACCGGATGCGCCAATGCATCCCAAACAAAGGCGGTGCGGCAGGCGGGGTGGCGGCTGAAGGCCATTTCCCAGGCTTGGCGGAATCTTGCGCCATCCAGACGGCCGCGCAAGCGGCAGCTCACCTGATGGAAATAGGCGAGGCTGTCGGGGGCGTACAAGGCGTGGAACAGCATGCCGTCCTGCATGGGGGAGAGGCGGTAGATATCCTCGATGGTTTCGGGGCCGGCCAGGGAGGCGCGTTGCCCGTTCGAGGTCAGCTTGTCCAACTCTTCTTGACTCAGGCCGGCCAGTGGAAAATCCGAGGGCGTGAAGCCTCTGAATCCGTTGCAATGGACGATGATCTGGCGCAAGCGCTCGCGGAAGGCGTGGGCCAAGGATTCGGCGGTGGCGCGGCGATGCCGGTTGCGGCTGAAGGCCAGATCGATTTGAAACACGCCGCCCGTGACGATGGCGTTGATTTCCAGCAGGTGGGCGCGCTGGGCGTGGGGGCTTTGATCCGCGCCCGTGATTTCTTGGGCGGGTTTCCATTCCATGTCCTCGGGCCACAAGGAATCGGTTTGACCCAGGTAATTCAACAGGATATCTGCACGCGACGAGGCGGCCGGGCGTTCAGGCCTTTGCGCCCAACGAACCCTTTCTTTTACGCCTTTGATATGGTCGGCGATGGTGGCCGAGGCTTTCACTTCGAGTGGAATGGTCTGAAGGTCGGTGAACCAGCCCACCGTGCGGGAAACATCCAGGTTCCCAAGGGAGGCGTCGCGGCCATGGCCCTCCAAATCCACCCAAACGCGAGGATTCCCGCACCAATCGCGAACCGCCCAGGCCAACGCGGTCAGCAACAGGTCGTCGATGCGGGTGCGGTAGGCGCGGGGTGCAATTTTCAACAGATTTTCGGTATATTCGGTGTCCAACTCCATCCTGACATGTTCCACGGAAAGGCGGTCGTTTGCGCCGCGCAAACCCTCGTCCAGGGGAATGCCCGTCTCCCGTGCCGCCATCGTTTGCCCGTCTTCCCGGCCGGCATCGTCCTGGCTGGCCAAGCTTTCCGACCACTGTTGGTAGGATGCGGTTTTGGGAGGCAGAATCGCGGGTTGGCCTTCCCGGAGGCCGCGGTAGGCAGAAAACAGGTCCTCCAGCAGGATTCGCCAGGAAACCCCGTCCACCACCAAATGGTGAATGGCAAGGAACAGCCGCGCGTCCCGGCCTCCATGCAGGGGCAGGAAGCACATGCGCATGAGCGGCCCCCGCTCCAGGTTCAGGCTCGTTTGAATTTGGGCGGTAACGAGCTCCAGCAGCCGGGCGCCCTGATGGATGCCGATCCAGTGAAAGGGAACCGCGCCCTCGGCCGGGCGGATTTCCTGGCGCCATTGGCCGGAAACCCAATGGAAGCGCGCGCGCAACGCATCGTGATGGATCAGGATGAGGCGCAGGGCCTCGCGCAATAAGTGGGGACGCGTATCCGGCGGAACTTCCAGCAGGACCGATTGGTTGAAATGCCGCGGTTCAGAGGGCCGGCTGTCGAGGAACCAGCGCTGAATGGGCGTCAGCGGAAGGGCGCCGGTGACCGGTCCCTGATCCGCCTGGTTCGCGGGCGTCTCGCCGGCGACCGCGGCCAAGGCCGCGAGCGTTTGATGGCGGAACATTTCAGCCGGGTTGAAACGCAGGCCGAGGCGCGCGGCGCGCGCGATGATTTGAATGCTGAGAATCGAATCGCCGCCGAGATGAAAAAAGTTGTCGTGGATACCGACTCGCTCGAGGCCCAAAACCTCGCGCCAAACCCTTGCCAACGCCCGTTCCCTCGTATTGCGCGGCGGCGTGTAGGAGGTGGTCGGCTCCTGATCCCCCACGGAAAAGGAGGCCAGGGCTTTGCGGTCCACTTTTCCATTGGGTGTGAGGGGCAATTTGTCTCGAAAGTAGATTTGCGAGGGCGTCATATGCTCCGGTAACAGCTCCTGAAGAAAGCCCTTGAGCGTCCCGGCGTCGGTCTCCGCATTCGGGCCGCAAACCACATGCGCCGCGAGACGCTTGTGTCCCGAGGCATTCGAGGCGATGACTACTGCTGCCTCGCGCACCTCGGCATGGCGGGTGAGCGCGGCCTCAATTTCACCCAGCTCGATGCGGAACCCGCGAATTTTCACCTGGTGATCGATGCGGCCGAGAAATTCGAGGACGCCGCCCAAGAGCCAGCGGCCCAGATCACCGGTTTTGTAAAGCCGCCGGCCGGGTTTCCCGCCTAAGCAATCGGGCGCGAAGGCCGCGGCCGTGAGATCGGGACGCAAAAGGTATCCCCGGCCCAGGCCATGCCCGCCCACGTGAATCTCCCCAGGCGTCCCCCGCGGCGTGGGGCTCGGCCGAGGGTCGAGCACATGAATGCGGGTGTTGAGAATGGGTTTTCCGATGGGAATGGAGGCGCCCGCCCGCTTCGGCGCCTTCGCGATCGCGTGATGGGTCACGTCGTCGCCGCATTCCGTGGGTCCGTACGCGTTGAGCAGAGGAATCGCGGGATACAAAACAAACCATTGACGGCACAGCCGGGCGGTCAGGGCCTCGCCCGTGGAGATCATCCAGCGAAGCGAGCCAAAATTGCGCTGGCCATCCTTTTCGGATTCGAGCAGAGCGGCCAGGGGAGAGGGCACCATTTCCAATACGGTAGTGCGTTCCTCGCGAACCAGGGGCAATATTCGGTTGGGGTCGTGGGCGGCCTGGTCGTTCAAAATCTGGACCCGCCCGCCCACCAGCGGCGCGGCCAGGAATTGCCAAACCGAGATATCGGTAATCTGGGAGGCGTTTTGAGCCACGATATCGGCGGGGCCCAGGTTCAGGTCATGAATCTTGGCGTTGAGATGGTTGATCATTCCCAAATGCGTGACGCAAGCGCCCTTGGGCAGGCCCGTGGAGCCCGAGGTAAAGATGACATAGGCCAGATTATCGCGCGCCGGATGGCGGGGTTGGAAGGTATATGGGGAGTCGGCCCGATGTGCCGCGGCGAGTAGGAGGACGCGTGGCCGCGTTTCCGGAGCAAGATCGGCTATTGCCCGCGTGGCCGATTCATGGGTTGCCGCGCTGGTAAGCAATAGCTCGACCTCGCTCTGTTGCAGGCATTGGCGCCACCGGGCCGGGGGCTGGCCGGGATCCAGCGGCAGGTAGACGGCGCCGGCCTTGAGTATGGCCAGTAACCCGGTCAAATACTCAATTCCACGCTCGTGCAGCAACGCGACCTGGCTTTCCGGGCCCAGGCCGAGCGCCCGGAGTCTGGCAGCCAATCCGGTGCTGGCCTCATCCAAAAAGGAGTAGCTGATCCGCCGCGTGCGCCCCCCATGCTCGCTCGCGGCCAGGGAATCCGGCCAACGAGCCGCACCGCCCGCGAATCGCTCCAGAAAACCCTCGGATCCGGGGAGCCTGGCCTGACTGTCGTTCCATTCCCGCAACAGGCAAGCCCGCTCCCCATCGGAGAGAATTTCAATATCCGCGATGCGTTGCTCCGGGTTCTCCAGGATGCCGCGCAACAGTCGACGCCAGTGGCCGATCAAGGCCTGAATGGTTTGCGGCAGGAACAGCTCCGCATGGTACTCCACCGTGCCCTGCAAACCGATGCCGGAGACCTCGTCCAAATCCAAGGCCAGGTCGAACACGCCGCCGCCCGTATCCGTGGGCAGGGCCTGGATATCCAATCCGGGCAGGGATACCCGTTCCCTCGGCGTGTTCTGCAGGGTGAGCATCACCTGGAACAGCGGGGCGCGGCTCGTATCGCGTTCCGGGCTCAGCTCGCGCACCAGCCGCTCGAAAGGCAAATGTTGATGGGCATATGCATCCAGCGCCACGCGCCGGGCCTTTTGCAGGAGCCGTGAAAAGCTTGGGTTCCCCTCGAGCTTGAGGCGTAGGACCAGGGTGTTCACGAAGAACCCGATCAACGGCTCGATTTCCGGCCGGGTCCGGTTCGCGATGGGCGTGCCGATGACAATATCCTCTTGTCGGCTGTAGCGCGAGAGCAGCAGGGCGAATGCGGCGTGCAGCAACATGAACAGGCTCGCCTTTTGGACCCGCGCCAGTTCGACCAGGGCCCGGTAGGTTTTGTGGTCTAATTGAAAGCGTCGCGTACGGCTGTTGGGTGTCTGAATCGCCGGGCGCGGGTGGTCGGTGGCCAGGTTCAGTGACTCCGGAGCGCCCTTCAACTCGGCTGTCCAGAAGGCGAGGGTTTGGAACAGGCGGGTTTCCTCCTCGGTGGAGCGTTGCCAGGCGGCAAAGTCCGCGTATTGAATAGGCAGGTCCGGGAGCCTGCTGGATTGTTCCAGCGCATGGGATTGGTAAAGCGCGACAAATTCCCGCGTGAACACGCCCATGGACCATTCATCGGAAATCAGGTGATGAAGGGTGAAGAGAAGGCGATGCTTCCGAGGGCTAAGCGGGACCAGCTTCAAGCGGAACAATGGACCTCGTTCCAGGTCGAAGGGCGTTCGGGCCATGATCCGTTCAATGGTCGTGAGCGCGGATTGCCGCGAGCGCGGCTCCAGACGGGATAGG
>JBGTRP010000467.1:0-6092 GCA_041940685.1 Acanthopleuribacteraceae bacterium | reverse complement strand
GGACATGCCGGTGCTGTTCCAACTCCTCGTGCAGACGGCAAACGGCGACACGGCACCCGCCTGGACGCCGGGCGACGAGTTCGAGAAGCTGCGGTAACTACGCCCGCTAGCCAAGAAGTAGGACCGCTACTTGCGGCCCTGTGTACTGACGGCCCTGGTGTACTGGCAGCCAATTGCTACGAGCTGCTACTGGGCGCCACTGCCCAACGAGGTGATCTACGGCATTTTGGGTGAGAAGCGCGGCTTCCTCTGGCTGAGCACCAATCGAGGGCTGGTAAAGTTCGACCCCCAATCCGTTACGTTCAAGAATTATGATGTGCGCGATGGCCTGCAAAACAACGAGTTCAACATGGGCGCCTATTGCCTCGGCCGCAGCGGTGAAATGTTTTTTGGGGGCATCAATGGCTTCAACGCCTTCTTTCCCGAGGACATCCGCGACGACCCGGTGGTGCCGCCCGTGGTGATTACCGACTTCCTGATCTTCAACCGTTCCGTGGACATTCGGGAAAGGGAACCGGAATCGCCCCTGCGCCGGGTTTTGGAGCAAACGCGCCGAATGGAGCTCTCCTACAAGCAGAATGTCTTCTCCTTCGAATTCGCGGCCCTGCACTACGCCATTCCGGAGCGCAACCGTTACGCCTTTAAATTAGAGGGTTTTGACGAGGACTGGATTGCTACGGGCGCCGACAAACGGTTTGCCACCTACACCAATATCAGCCCCGGTGAGTACCTGTTCCGCGTCAGGGGCAGCAACAAGGATGGCGTGTGGAACGAGGAGGGGGCGGCCATCCAACTTCGAGTGATTCCGCCCTTCTGGCAAACTTGGTGGTTTCTGGCCTTGCAGGTGCTGGGCGTGTTGGCCCTGGTGGCGCTCATCATCATTTGGCAGCGGCGACAGTTAAAGCGCCAAAAAGAAGACGCCTTACGGGCCTTGGATCTCAAACGCAAAACCGAGGAGTTGGAGTTCGCCAGGAGAGTTCAGGTCTCCCTTTTGCCGGAGCAGAATTTGGTCCTTCCGGATTTGGAGGTAGTGGGCCAGATGCGGACGGCCACGGAGGTCGGCGGCGATTATTACGATTTCCTCGAACTGGCAGGAGAGAAAACCTGTATCGCCTGGGGCGACGCCACGGGCCATGGAATGTCGGCGGGCATGGTGGTGGGGATGACCAAGGCGGCGCTGATCAATCTCGCGCGCAATCTGACGCCTCAATCCATCGAACTGGCGCTCAAGCACATCAACTACACCCTCAAGCGCGCATTTGCCCATCAAAAAATGGGGATGTGCCTGGGGTTGGCGCTGTACGACCACAAGACGCGGGTTTTGGACTTGGGCGCGTCCGGCATGCCCTTTCCCTTCCTCTACCATGCGGTGGAGCGCCGATTGGAAACCCTGGCTCTGCGCTGCCCGCCATTGGGTTTTTTCGAAGAGATCGAGCCGGCGCGCACAAGGGTCCGCCTCCATTCCGGCGATATGCTGATTCTCATGAGCGACGGCCTCATGGACCGTTTCAACCGGGCCAATCAGGTATGGGGGCTGGAAGCCCTGGAGCGCGAAATCGGCGTCATCTGCCGCGCCCGCCGGGAGGTTTCCCAGGTTTGCGAGTTGATTTTCGAGGCCTGTGATCGCTTCGCCCAGGGCCGTCTCCACGAGGACGATATGACCGTCGTCATCCTCAAGGCCAAATAGCCCTACCCGGTGGTGTCTGGACGAGAGGGGCAATTCCCCTTCCAAGAAACGAGCTCGGAGAGCCCGGCTTAACCCAATTGGGCACTTGAAATCAAACCCCCATGCCGCGTATAATCCGGCCTGTTTCAAGGGCTGCCCCTATAGCTCAGTTGGTAGAGCAACGGTCTTGTAAACCGTAGGTCGTTCGTTCGAGTCGGACTGGGGGCACCACCTTTAAGTCGTTTAAAACAAATAGATAAGCGATTTGGGTCGCTTGCCAGTTTTTCGAAGCCTTCGTTCTATGGTCCACAAATGGTCCACCGCGCCGCAAGGCGCTTTTTTTGACCGAGAGCCTAATTTTGATAGTCGTGAAAAATAATTTTCCTAAAGCCTCTGTTTTCCAGAGGGTTAGATGTCCATCTATGGATGAATTTCGGTCCTCCATTTGCTCTTCTTTGTAAACCGACTTTTCGATATTTTGGTGCGTATGGCTTCATTTTTTGGTCAAAAACTCTGAATTTTTACCGCTTGCCATTCTAAATTTAACGCCCACTTAGTCAAACCAAACACGCCAGCGGTGTCCACATTTTTTACACCTATAAACTGTAGACATTGCGGCACCTGCCACAAAAACCCCTGCTTTAATTAAAAAATTGGGTTTCTCAAAACGAGTCCCTGCCATAAGATAACGATTTGTTTTAAAATTCTTGTTTTCCTCTGAGGTCGTGGTCCAACGTCCACATTTCAAACCAGTCCCTGTACAGAGGAGTTTCGGGCAATGAGGCAAAAATAATATCCATCAGGTGGGTTGAGTTCAATATCGCGGGCCAGTATATCACAGTCGGGTGAGGCCACACGATAAATACCTGGACGGAGAGATCCTGTGATGGCCACGCGTGAATCAGAAAATCTGGTTCATAAGGATAAGTTGGAAAGTCGCACTTGGTCAAGATCGTAAGACCCTGAAAGATCCTCCTGAACTTCGTCGAGCGAGCATCCTTGACAAACCAGGGACCGGTGCGCTTCTCGTGGCTGGGCCGACGAGGTAGACTGGAATCAAGGCAGGCCTTCACCGCGTCGGCGGCGCCAGGGACATTCAGGTGGATGTGCGCATCATCGACGCCACCAACCGCGACCTGCGCCGAGAGGTGCGCAAGGGCCGTTTTCGCGAGGACCTTTTCTACCGCCTCAACGTGGTCACCATCGAGTTGCCGCCGTTGCGCGAGCGCGGCCAGGATCTGCCCGAGCAAGTTCAATTCTTCCTGGGCCGCTACTGCCGGGACACGGGCCGGCCGCCGCTGCATTTGGCGCAGGAGGTGGAGCGGGCTTTCTTGCAATACAAGTGGCCGGGCAATGTGCGCCAACTGCAAATCACCATCGAACGGGCGGTGGTGTTGAGCCGGGGTCCCATTATTACTGCCGAGGCGCTCCCCCCGGAGCTTCTCTCTGACCGGCAGGCTCAGCGAAGAGCGGATCCCGCTAGTGAGTCTTTCGAGTTCCCCTTGTTCGATGCGGAAATGCCCATGACCCAGGCCGTGGAGCTTTTTCTAAGGGAAAAGTTGTGGCGCGCATTGGCCGAGACCAACGGCGTCAAAGCCCAAGCGGCCATAAAGTTGGTGCCGCACGTCACCAACTTCTCCAGGTTGCTCAGGCGCTTGGGGCTTTTTGAAAGCAAGGACTTCTCATCCACGCAATAAAAAAAGAGGAGCCCGAGGGCTCCCCTTATTTTGTTTGCGGCTTGAAATTAGTTGCTGTCGCAGCTCTCCACATCTTCACTCGAATCCCAGGTTAACCAGGGGTGAAAGATCGATTGGGTGCATGCGGTCCATGTCTGGCTGGCGGGCCAGGGCATTCCGTAGATGGTGGCCCAACCATCGCTTCCCGTCATTCCAATCATGCCGAAGCCATTGATATTGAGCATAATCATTGCGCTGGAAACCGGAACGTCCTTCGTGTCGAGAACCTGAACCTCGACCTTGGCCCGGTAGTGCCCACCGCCCATTGATTCCTCGGTTACGGTGATATTTTCTACGTGAATGTCGGTGGGGTAGAGGAAGGGGCGCAGCTTGTCAAAGTAGGCGTAGCGGAAGTGCCCGTCTCGAACGGCCAGGGTGTCGTTGCAGGTTTGGTCGCTGCAGCGGCCGCGGTCATGGCCGACAATCTGGGCCGAGCTGTTGACCAGCGCGGAGCCGGAACTGCCGCCCTCGGTGTAGCCGAGGGTGTGGCGGGTGTAGATGTAGGTGGGGCGGGTATTGCTGTAGCAGATGCTGATGGAAGTATCCACTTCATGCTCGGCATAGGATTGCGGATAGTGATTGGGATGGCTGACGCGGTAGAGGGTTTCGCCGTCATTGTCGGAGTAATCGGCGGAATGCCAGCCCAGCTTCCAATAAGAACCGTTGGGAAAATCGGAGAGCTTGATCAGAGAATAATCGGCGTTACTGGCGTTGTTGGTAGCTTGAAGCGTGCCGCCCGAGACCTTGTTCGCGCTGGAGAACGCGGAGTTACAGTTGCTGGTAAGCGAGTTGCAACCGCTGGTGCTGAAGTCGAAATAGGCTTCCATGCTGTCCACTTCCGTTGAGGAGTTCACGCAATGAGCCGCGGTGAGGAAGTAGGGATAACTGGAAGTTGCGCCGGTGCCGTTGATCAGGGAGCCGGAGCAGCCATACCAATCGCCGTCGCTATCGCTTTGGTACAGGAACCAGGCATCCGCGTTCATGAGTTTCTGGACGGTCGTATCGCTGTCGTAGCAGCGTGCATTTTTAAAGCAGCTCGTCAGACCGCCCGTTCCGTAGCAGTTCTTGCCGCGCCGGTGGTCCAGAAAGCTCTTGCCAAGTAGAAAATTCTCGCCGAAATAGGCGGCTTTTTCGATGGTAAAGGACAACCGCTCAGGGTCGATGGAGCCCTCTGTTTCTACTTGTACATAAGCGACTTCCGCGAAGAGGGTGTCCGACCAGAATTTGCCGCGGCCGTTGGGTCCCATATTGGTGTAGGGACCGAAAGCCTGTCCCATATCGCTGTAAACATAAAGCTTGGCGCCCTCGGGCAGGTGGAAGTCGGTGAAGCGCAGACGGATGCCACTGGCCCCTTCCAAATAGAGCATCGCGGTCCAAACCAGGTCATCGCCGCTTTGCCGGACAATGCCGAAACCTGTTTCCATGGGCCTCTTCGGCCGCAGAGTGAAGATGCTGCCCAACTCGACCTGAACGCCGAGATCTTTGGTCAAGCCGAGGGCGGGAATGCCCTCGCGCCGCTTTTCCATGGTGCGCCAATCTTCTTCATCCAGGTAGATGTCGATGGCGGAGGGTTCCGAGCCGGGAACCTGGCGGGCCACCCGATTCTGGAAAAGCTGGTCCATGGCTTGTCTGGCCTTGAGGGAACTTACCTTTGAATGCCCCCCCTCGGCTTGGACTTGTTCAATGTCTTGAGCAAAAATGCTGGTGAGTAAGAGTGCTGAAATCAAAATTGCGAGGATTCTTTTCATCTGGCTTCTCCTTTGGATGGTTTGGACTTGCTATGCCGTGTATGCCATCCCTAAAGGCAGATCGCGTGCCAGCTTGAAATCGCGATAGTATACTTCCAATTAAATAATTCTATTTATTGTATTTATGAAAATTTTTTGTATCTCGAATTGGCTTGAGGCGCCTCTCTAAGCGCACCTCGATATGATCATATTGATTGTTATTATCATTTTGATATTATCGAAATGATAATAACTTGTATGGGTTTCCAAACCCGTTCACGGCGAGAGCTTGCGGATGAGGAATTCCGCGGTTGCGGCCTCCGCACGGCGCCAATTGGCGTGCAGCAGGAGGCCGTGCAAGTCGTTGGGATTCATCAGCAACTCGGTTTCCACGCCTTGCTCACGCGGACTCTTGGCCAGGGTGATGGTCCGTGAAAAGTCCACGTTTCTGTCCTGGTCGCAGTGGATCAGCAGCACCGGGCTGCTCCAGTGGCTCAGGTCGGCTACCACCGATGCGTTCCAGCCGCCGCGGTCATCCACGAACGCGAGAGTTCGCACCCAGGAGCTGGTTGACCTCACCGGCGATTTGGTCGCAGACGGGTTGGTCATCCCAGGGAGAATGGGTGAGAAAGTGATGCAGGGACTGGTATTGAGAGCCATGAACTTTTTTATCGATTCTTTCCAGATTCCGTTAACGTTGAAGTTGCAAGAGGCCCGCGAGGTATGGTTGGGCGCGTTTGTGGAAAGAAGGGCGTGTACGGGCGTGAAAATGATGGAGGAAGGCGTAGAAGGGGGCGAGCCCGAAGAACTCGCCCCCGGATTCTTCAGCTTTCAAAGAGCTGAAGCACGGCCATTTTTCTATACCTTCACTATGGCACAAATGGCTGGTCTAATTGATCTTAAGTCGTGTTCTATGCACTGATGTTTCTAGAGATCTTAGCCCTGTTTCTTCCCTAAAACCGG
>JBGTRP010000466.1:0-6116 GCA_041940685.1 Acanthopleuribacteraceae bacterium | reverse complement strand
CGAAATAGGACAACCTAATAACCTGGCATGTCGAGCGGGAGGCAACGGACGGATCAAATGGTGGCTGAATCACCATGTCCTTGGGAAACATGAGGTTCGCCAGGAAGGCCTGGTAGTCTTCCAGGTTGCTCAAGGCCCTGATGTCCACCTCCAGGCTGGTTTTATCGGACACCAGCAGGGCCTTGCCCGGGGTGGAGGAGAACAACACCTCCACCTCGTACCTGGCCTTGTCTATGGGCCTGCCGGAGATTACCCGGATGGAGATATCGAATGCCAGCGTGGCCACATGGATGGGCGCCTTTTTTTTCCCGGAGGCCGCGACTCCCGGAAAAATTTTCTCTCGCCGTTCCTCCATGGTCCGCAAGCCCTCCACCAATTCCAGAATGGGCGCATCGAACTTGTTTTTCATGAACTCGGAAAAAGAATAATGTTCACTTTCCATTTGCGACTTGGTCACCAAAAGATGCGGTTTTCCTCTGACCGCGATGCCATCGAACACGGGCTCCACCAACAAATCGAAAAAATGTAGGCCTTCCTCGCCTTTGATTGGGAGTTGAGCGGCGAGCATTGCCAGAATGAGCAGCGGGAAGGAGGCGGAAATGCCATTCACTGTTTTTTTGGAATATTGGATGGAGCCCTTTGCGGAGAATCGTTTCATGCTGACTTCCTTTAGGATTTCATGAGGCTTTGGGGCGGCAGGGCAGGGGGGAGGAGGCTTGGAAAAGGGTGTTTGGTCCATGGGCGGCGCGCGGACGCTTCGGAGATCTGGATCGGAATTTCGCGGGAGCAGGAAACTTCAAACCCGGTTCCCTCCCGGTTCGAGACATGTCCTCGAAGTGCGACACTGTCCACTCCGAGGGCCAGGGCCCGCGACAGGCGCCATTCCACACCCATTGGTAACACCACTTATAGAAGAATGCGGAATTGGGATCAAGTGTGACCATGGCAAAACCAATTTTTGTAAATTTCATAAAACGTAAAAGATGTTTCGTCGTGCGGGGTAGGAAGCAAAAACTGTGCTCAACTATACGACGAAGGACTCTGAGGATGACAAAACCTCTCGCCTTGGGTCGGGAGATCCCGTGAAACGGCAGGGGCCTCGCCTAGAAACACCATGCCGTTTACCCATTCTACATCCCGTGGGATGGGGATCCGGTCAAAACGCTGGAAATATCCAACAATGGTGATATTCTAACCCGGAACTCCTAATTGACAGGCCCCTTGGGTCGGAACAGGGCCCCGCCTTGATGGAGCCTTTGGCCAAACGCGTCCGGCGTGCCTTCCTGGTTTGGGAGGGAGATCGACTGCCCCACGGGTAAATAGGTTTTGGGCGATTGGGGGCCCAAAATGGCCGGAAGTCGGAAAAGGAGCTCGGCGTTCCCAAGTATTTGGCACTGAAAATGCTTGGATCGGTTCCAAACATTCATTTTTTGATGCAAAACGAGCCGAAAATCTCGCGGAGGAGTTGAACCATGAAGCTGTTTTTCTTATTCGGACTCTGTGTGCTGCCGCCGACCGCGGCCGTCACGGTCTCCCAAGATGAAAGTATTTTCGAAACCATGGAGGTGCGGCGTTACCAAATCCAGGTAAATGCCCTCGACGATCAGGGCGAACCCCTGCGCGGGTTGGCCAAGGAAGATTTCGAGGTCAAGCTGAATGGTTCCCTGCAGAAGATCGAAACCCTGGAGCACATCATCCTGGACACCCCGGAAATGGTTTCCCGCGATGCTGGGCAGGTTACCCAGCATGGCCGGCGCTTGTTCGTGTTTTTCTTCGATTTTCGCTATACCACCGAGCGCGGCGTTCTCGCGGCTCGAGAGGCCGCGGTCGATTTCGTTCTCAAAGAAATGTTGCCCACGGATTTGATGGCGATCTTCGCGGGCTCCCCTTTGCGCGGCATCGTCACGGTGACCAACTTCACCGGCGACAAGAACCACCTGTTGCGGGCGCTCGATACCCTCGGCCTTGAAACGGCCAAAAACATCGTCCGCGGCCCAGCGGGCTACTACAATGGCGGCTTGATCACTCAGGCATTCGGCGGTTCCCAGGCTTCCGAATCGCAAACCGGCCTTTACGGGGCCTCTGATTCCGTTTTTTTCAACGAAAACCTGGAGCAAATCTCCCATGATTCCGAGAACGAAAAGGGACTCAACAAGTTTGAGCTTTCCCAATTGCCCCTTGAGGCCCTGCGGCAGAACCTAATTGAGGCGGAGAAGGCCGAGCGCCGCAACTACTCAAGCGAGGTTATGAAGTTCGTGGGCGGGTTCGGCGCGCTCGCCAAGGCGCTCACCTACACCCGCGGCCGCAAGAATCTCGTCCTGTTTTCCTCGGGTTATGACAGCAGCGTGTTGACCGGCATGAACCAGGCCGACCTCATGGAGAACGCGGAAAAGACGCTGACCGGGGAGACCTGGGAGATCGATTCCACTCAATTGGGGAATGCATCGGTGATGAGTAGCGCCAAGGAGTTGGTCGGGCTGTTGCAGGGTTCGGGAACCGTGGTTTTTGCCGTGGATACCAGCCTCTTGGAAGACGGCAGCGACGGGAAGGCCGGCATCCAATCTCTCAATTCCATGGCCGTGGACACGGGCGGCCGAGTGTTCCAAAATGAAAACAACCTGTCCGGACCCCTGCTGGAAATTAAGAACATCACCAACGAGTACTACATTCTCACCATGGTGCCCACCGGTAGGATTAAAAAGGGCGCGCTCGCCAAATTACGCGTCAAGCTGAACAATAAAAAAGGCAAGGTTTTTGCCCAAAAGGGCTTGCTGATCAAGCCGGATTTCGATTCCTTGAATCCCCTGGAGCGGCAACTCCACCTGGCCGATTACATGTCCAAGGATTTGGTGAGCTACGAGGTTCCCTCGGAGATGAGCCTGATTATGGTTCCCGAAAAAAAGAATTTGGTGCGTTTGGTAGTCAACCACGAGGTGGCCGGCGATTATTTTATGGGCCAAAGCGGTTCCAACCGGCCGCAGGATATTGAATTCTACGCCATGGCCGTAGACAAAAAAACCGAGGTCACCTTCGATCGCATCAGCTCACAATACCGCTTGAACCTCAAACAAGCCGAAGAAGTGCTGCGCCAGACCGGCATCAAGTACACCAGCAACCTTTTGGTTCAGCCGGGCGCCTACAAGGTGAAGGTCCTGGTGCGCGACCTGAACACGGGCAGGGTCGGCTGCCTGATCCAGAACGTGGAGGTTCCACCGGACTTGCCGCCCGTGACCACGGCTTTGATCTCGGAGACGCCCTGGGTGAATCTCCACGGCGAACGCGAACTGCAAATCACTGGCGTCGACATCAGCTATCCGTTCAAAATAAGAGATCGAAGCTTCACCACTCTCGACCAAACGAGCCTGGAAGGCGCCTCAAAGGCCATGTTCTTTTTCCTGATCAACACCGCGGAATCTGAGACGCCCACGGAAATGACCGATGTCAAGGCCCTGATCCAGGATTCCCAAGGCCAGGTGAAGGTCGTTCCGCCCGCCGCTCTCAAGGCCGACTACCAAAAGGCCGAATCCGGCACGGCCGAGCCCGTGCTGCTGTTGCTCGACCTGGCCCAGTTGAACCTGCAAAGCGGAGGCACCTACAAGCTCATGACTCAGTTCGGTCTCAAGGATCGCGAGCCCATTCGCTCCATTACCGAGTTTACCTTTTAGTTTCCCAGAGCGGGGCCGAAAATATTCGGTCCCGCTTCCCTTCATCATGTTCGGCAAAGACCCGCCATTTGTAAACGAGTTGGTTCCATTTCTTAATACAAACTTAATCTTCAAACCCCACTCTTAAGGAAAAGGGGAAATGGCTTCCATGCAGTCCGGATCCTGAGAAATTGGAGGCGAGCCTTCCCATTAGGGGTTTGCCTTGGCGGGTTTTTCCGATATTCAAATTACGCTTTCGCGATTAAATCCGCGAGGCTATGCCGTCCATCTGCGCTACGGCGCGGCTGGTGGCGGCGAACCCGTGGAAGTCTCCTCGGGCGACCAGGTTTTGGACTTTCGTTTTGCGGAGCTGGAAAGGTACCGCGAGGATACTTCCCGGTATGGCCGGCTCTTGGGCGAGGATCTCTTTGCCCCTCAGGAGATAACCAATCTGCTGCGCCGCGCGCGAGGCGAGGCCGCGGGTCAAGGAGCCCGATTGCGATTACGCCTCGCCTTGGGGGCCGAACTGCCCGAGTTGCACGCCCTGCGCTGGGAAGCTCTATGTGCGCCGCGAGAAGATCGTCCCTTGTTGGCCGATGAACATGTCATTTTTAGCCGCATTGTATCCGGGTCCTCGACCCTTGCCGGTAGTTCTACGGCCAGGAAGCCGAAAACCATGATTGCCATCGCCAACCCTCGCGGCTTGATTCCCCTGAACATGAAACGGGAGGGACAGCGTGTGGCCAACGCGATGCGGGGCTTGCCGCTCACGCTTCAAAGACCCGCCACGCTGCAAGGCGTTTTGGACAGGCTCGAGACGGGTTTCGACCTCTGCTACCTGGTTTGCCGGGCCAGCAAGCATGGGGATCGGTCCTTTCTGTGGTTTGAAGATGATGCGGGTTTGCTTTGCCATGTGGCCGAAGACGAATTCGTAGCGGGGGTTGGCCGGTTGCAACGCCTGCCGCGCCTGTTGATTCTGGTTTCCGATCCGGGCACGGCCTCACATACGGTCCACCCACTCAATGGGCTGGGGCCGAGGCTCGTGGAAGCGGGTTTCGCTTCTGTTTTGATGTTGCTTGGCCCGATTGCGGCCCGCACGTTAAATGGCTTTCTGCAGGCTTTTTTTGAAGAGCTGAAGAGCCATGGTGAAATCGATCGCGCAGTGGCCGGGGCAAGAGGCGCGGTCCGCGAGCTGCCGGATTATTGGCGGCCCGCTCTATTCCAGGGCGAGGGGGCGCCCAAGCGGCCAAAGGTCCAAAAGGGACAAAACATCGGCAAGCGCATCGGCCCTTACAGACTGGAGCGCCGGCTGGGACGAGGCGGGATGGGCGTGGTGTACCTGGGCCGCCGTCAGGATGAAGAGCTGGAGATGGCCGTGGCTATCAAGTTGGCTCATGACCGCCTTTCCACTCCGGACCTGGTGGCGCGCTTTCGCCGTGAGCGTCAACTGCTTGCCGACCTCAAACATTCCCATATCGCCATGCTTTTGGACGCGGGCACCACCGTGGAAGGGCGTCCTTACTTCATCATGGAGTACATCGAAGGCGCTACCATCGATGCCTGGTGCGCCGCGCACCAGCCCTCCTTACTCCGTTTGCTACGCCTGTTTCGCGAAGTGCTGGCGGCCGTGGGCTTCGCCGTCTCGGTCGGACTCTACCAGCCGACGGTGCTGATCGGTTCAGGTCGCCTCACCACCATCACCACCGAGGCCGTCGAGGCAGGTGCCATGGACGCAGACACACGCCTCACATTGGGGACCAAAAAACTCATCGACGCAGCTATCGCAGGCATCACCTGATCCGTCACCGTCTCGATCCTGCTGGCTGCTGTTGGGAGTGTCAGCGCAGTTGTCACAGAGGTCGCCCACTCCGTCCTGATCGACGTCGGATTGGTCCGGGTTGGCTCTCACCATGCAGTTGTCGCAAGCGTCTCCGTTTGAATCACCATCGCTATCCAACTGTCCAGCGTTCGCAACGCCAGTGCAGTTGTCGACGTCGCCACACACGCCGTCAGCGTCGGCATCGTTGGCTGAATCCATCGGGCAGCTATCGCAGGCGTCACCCAAACCGTCGAGATCTTGATCGGATTGCCCTGAGTTCGTCGCTTGGATGCAGTTATCACATGTGTTGCCGACGCCATCGCCGTCTGTGTCGAGTTGGTCACTGTTCGCCACATCGATGCAGTTGTCGACCGCCCCACACACACCATCGGCATCGGTGTCGTTGGCCACATCACCCGGGCACGCATCGCAAACATCGCCGACGCCGTCGAGATCTTCATCCGCCTGGTCTGGATTGATGAGCGTGGGACAGGAGTCACAGGCATCGCCGATACCGTCGCGGATGTTCTCGTACCAGACGATCGCACCATCGTCACGGGATCCCACGAGCACGTCAGCATCACCGTCGCCATCAAGATCGGACAGGTGTGTCAGGAGCCCGGGCTTCGCGTTGGCCTCGACGGGCTTTGGTG
>JBGTRP010000465.1:0-6117 GCA_041940685.1 Acanthopleuribacteraceae bacterium | reverse complement strand
AATCGGTTTCCGCGGCGCCCAGGATCCGACCGGATTGGTAGTCCTGGGCATAAACCAAGATCGCCGCGTTGTCGGGTTTCAGGTCGTCGGGAAAGGCGATCAGCGCCCGACCCTCGCGCCCTTCCTTCAACGCCTGAGTTTGGAAGCCGCGCACCACGCGGGCATGCTCCAACTTTCGCCCCGCGTTCTCTCCCCGCCTGACGTTACTGGCAAGACCACTCTCCACAATGCCCAGGTTCAGCCGCAAATTATCCCAACCAGTCCCCGAGATAATATAGGCGACCTCAATTTGCCCGCCGCCTCTCTTTTGCGCCGTAATCGTCAGGCTAACCGCGGCGTTTCGCTCCAATGCCTCATCGATCGCCTCTCTTGCCGCCTCGCGGTCGGAGCCCACGAAAACTTGGCTGCCGTTGACAATCATTTGCGGGGTGTAGGGCCTTGCGCCCAAAAGCCTGGCGTATTCCCGTTGACGTCCGGTAAAGGCCGCATCCGCGAACCGGTCACGCCAACCCAGGTAATCCCAGTAGTCCACATGGAAGGCCAAGAAGTGGACATTGGGGTGGTTTTCCCGGTCCAATTCCGCCAACAACCGTTCCGCGGGCGGACAACTGGAACAGCCCTCGGACGTGAACAACTCCACCACGGCCACGGCCGTGGTTTCGGCCCGCTCCCCCGTCATCGATGGGGAAAAGGAAAGCATCCACAGGGCCACGAGCATGCCGGGATTTCGTACCATGATGCGCCTCCTACTCGAATAACGGCCGAAACGGCTGATTTATTCTCCGATACAGTAGAGGTGCTTGTGGCCGCGCAGGTAGAGCCGGTCGCCGGCCACCGCGGGCGAGGCATCGAAATGGTCGTCCAGCTTGTTGACCGCGGCTACCTGAAACTCGGAACCGCTTTTAATGACCATCGCCGCGCCGCCCCGATCAAGCAGGTACACATGGCCGCCCGCGCCCACGGGCGAGGCGTAAATGCCCTCGATATCGTCCAGCCGCTGCGGTCCGTAGTGCGGTTTTCCGGTTTTGGCGTCGAAGACCGAGAGAATCCCGCGATTGTGCTTGATGAAATAGAGCGCGTCCTCGTACAGCAACATGGAGGGAACGTAGGGCGTGTCGCGGTCATGCCGCCATACCACATGGTCACTGTCGCTGATATCGCCCCTGGCGCCTTCGAGATCGATGGCCAGCAGCGCGTTGCCGCGGTAGCCGGATGACACGTAAACCAGGCTGCCCTCCACGATGGGACTGGGAATGGTGTTGACGGTCATGCCGCCGCACCACCAAATCTCCTCTCCCGTGGCCAGATCGTAACCCACCACCCGGTTGGTGGCGCTGACGATCACCTGCGGTTTCCCTCCGATCTCGGCCACGGCCGGCGTGGACCAGGAAGTAACCTCGTCGCGATCCTTTTTCCAAATGAGCTTGCCGCTGCTTTTGTCCAGAGCCACGATAAAGGATTGGTCCTCGTGATCCCAGTTGACAATGACCCGATTCCCATACAGCGCGGGCGAGCTACCCTCGCCGAAACCGCGCCGGGTGCGCATATCGCCCAAATCGGTTTGCCACTGGAGCGCGCCCTCCAGGTCGTAGCAGAAGATGCCCGCGGACCCAAACGAAGCGACCAGGTGTTCGCCGTCGGTCACGGGCGAGCAGGATGCCCAACTCGCATCGCCATGCGTGGTTTCATGGGGCACCTTTTCAATGGCGTTGCGGGTCCATAGCACCGAACCGTCTTTGCGGTCCAGGGCCATGACCTGAAACTGGTAGTAGTGTTTGGGGGTGATCGGTCTGGCCCATGAAAGCTCGGAATTGGTCTCCATCGGTTTTTCAGCGGGGCGCTCGGTTTTCACCGCGGTCAGGAGGAACAGGCGATCGCCCCAAATGACCGGCGTGGCAAGGCCAAGACCGGGTATGGGGGTTTTCCAGACAATATTTTTCGTTTCACTCCAGGTGATGGGCGGTTTCGAACCGGGGGCCACGCCATCGAAATCGGGCCCTCGCCAGGTGGGCCAATGGGCCTCCGCGGCGCCGAGAAAAAGGAGTAGGTTGAACATGGGCAAAGCCATCAAATTCAAGGAAATCCTCCTGACAGGAATGTTTTATGGTCTATTTTAGACGCTTCAAACAGACCGGACAACCACGCTGCAACCCCCGTTCATTCCAGTACGTGGCCGTAAATCGACACCTCGGTAATCACGCGTACGAACTCATCGCGGGTGAAGGGCTTGGAGAGGTAGCCGTTCATGCCGCACTCCAGGCAGCGCTCGCGGTCCCCCTTCAGCGCATGCCCGGTAAGAGCGACGATCGGCGAGGCATCCGCCGCGGAGACCTCGCGCGCGCGAATGGCCTCGGTGGTTTGGTAACCGTCCATTCCCGGCATTTGAATATCCATCAGAATTAATTCATACCGCTTTTCTTCCACCGCCTCCAGGGCCCCCGCACCGTTGGTGACTGTTTCCACGCCAAAACCCATGCGCTCCAACAGGCGCTCCGTCAGAATCCGGTTGGTGGGGTTGTCCTCCACCAGCAGCGCCGGTGGTCTTTGCGCCTCGAAAAAACGCGGGTTTCCCCCGGAATTGGCGGCCTCCGCCGAGGGGAGTAATTCGCGTACCAGCGTGGGCACGGAAAGGCAGTGCATGGGTTGCGCCACATAGGCCTGAATTCCAGGTAGCGGCTTTTCGCTCAGAAGTTCTGCTTGTTTTTCCGTGGTCAGCATGGCCAGTACGGGAGGGGGTCCGGCGATCCGCCGCAAAATCCTCTCGGCCACTTCCCTCCCGCTCCAATCGCAAAGCTCGTCACCGAGCAACACCAGCTCAAAAGGCGACTCGGCGCCCTCGGCATGGATTACCTCCTCGATGGCGGTGGACCCGTCCACCACGCAAACCGCGTTCAAGCCCCAGCAACGGAAAGCCGTTTGTAATATGACGCGATCCATAGCGCTGCCGCTGACGATCAAGACGCGCCTACCTTGAAACTCGCGGTGCTGCTTTTCCGATTCTTGAGGTGAAGGACCGGAAAATGCCGCGCAAGGAATCGAAAACCGGAAGGTGCTTCCTTGCCCAAGTGCGCTTTCCAATTTGATTCGGCCGTTGAGCATCCTCACCAAACGCGAAACTATGGCCAGGCCGAGACCCGTGCCGCCATAAAGCCGCGAGGTAGAACCGTCCGCCTGGGTAAACGCCTCGAAAACCAGCTTGCGCTTCTCCTCGGAAATGCCGATCCCGGTATCGCGCACGCTGACGCCAAGTTGATTTTTTTCCTCGGAATCGCTCTCCCAATCGAGGCTTACCATCACCTCCCCCTTCTCGGTGAACTTGACCGCGTTGCCGATGAGGTTGAAGAGTATTTGCTCCAATCGCACCGGATCGCCCAACAATTGGTCCGGCACCTCGGGGTCCGCCTTGAAAGAAAGGGAGAGTCCCTTCCTCGCCGCGTGAACCGCGAGCGTTTTTACGACCATTTCCACCCGTTCCACGGGCGAGAAAGGAATGCATTCCAAATCCAGCTTACCCGCTTCAATTTTGGAAAAATCCAAAATATCGTTGAGCAAACGGATAAGCAAATGGGCGGAGTCCCGCACGATACTCAGATGGTTCCTTTGCTCGCCAGAAAGCTTACTATCGAGCACCAACTCGGTAAGCCCCAATACGGCGTTCATAGGCGTTCGAATCTCGTGACTCATATTGGCCAGAAATTGGCTTTTTGATTGGTTGGCGAGCGAGGCCTCGAGCGCGGCCTCACGCATCCGTTGGCCCGTAAGGCGCAACTCCAGTTGGTTCACCACCTGGGTAGCCACCACCGACAGCATTTTCATCTGTTCGGGAGCCAGTTTCCTCGGCTCCCGGTCGATCACACAAAGGGTGCCCAAATTGAACCCATCCGGCGTGGTCAGTGGGAAACCCGTGTAAAAGCGAATATGGGGCGCCCTGGTGACGAGGGGGTTATCGGAAAACCTGTTATCCTCGAGCGCGTTGGAAACCACGAAAGGTCCCTTTCTATGGATAGCATGACCGCAAAACGAAATATTCCGATGGGTTTCGCAGGCGCCCAGACCCTGTTTTGACTTGAACCACTGCCGCTCGCGATCGATGAGCGAGACCAAGGCGATGGGCGTGTCCGCGATCTTTCGCGCAAGCCAGGTAAGGTCATCGAAAGCCTTTTCCCGGGGCGTATCCAAAACCTGATAGCGGTCCAGAGCGCGGAGGCGCGCTTCCTCATTCGCGGGGATTGTGGGAGCTTCCATGGTAAACCATACCTTAAAGCAAAAAATCAGCCGGAAAACACACCGAGGACCGAATGAGCATGGTCATTCATAGGGTGTTGTAAAGCATTGTTTTAAAAGCCTTTAGAATCACTATCCAGAGCGTTGTTTTTACCCGAGGGGCCAATAGAAGCCCCTTTTCCTCAAACACGACCTCGGAAGTATCTTCACATCGCTCCCACCTGTGAGTAAGCGGAGGTCAATGTGAAGGTTCGGGAACCCTTTGGTATTCTACAAAAAAAGTTATTCAATAAAAACATGCGCGCCTCAAGCATGCGTCCGCACCCTTGTTCCGAAACGGGCAAAGATCCGAGCGACGCCCCATGAACAGCTAGCAACCTTTTGCGTCTATCCAGATGGTTTACAATTGCCGCAAAGGAGACAATCCAATCAGAGGGAGTTATGGGATGAGCATTTCAAAAATCGATTGCAAAGAAACCGAAGAGGCATTTGAATTCACCATCCACATTCAGATGTACCCCAAAAACGGGACCACGTTCGAGGAGATGGAAGCCTTTGTCGCTGAGAAAAAGAAAGGCGTGGAAGACGCTTGGAACAACCAGGATCATTCCTTCGAATGGGAGGAGGGCAAACCGTCGAAAAAGGTGCGCATCAAAATCAACGTCATTCTCTTGCGCGGGCTGAAGGACAAACAGAAAGGCGGGGGCCATGTAATCGGCCTCAATCCGGGTGGGGGAGGAAAGGGACATTTGGCCAACGTGCATAACCTCTATCTGCTCAACTCGGTCAGTGATTGGGCGCATGAGTTGGGGCATGTCTGGGGATTGGGAGAGGAGTACAGCAAAGATGGCGGGGCCACCCGTTACAATGTGATGGGCAACAGCCAATCCACCAAGGTCGAGAAATACCACTTGGTTACCCTGCTCTACGTATACCACGGCGGTCTATCCGAAAAAGAAAAGAAGAAACGCCTGATGATGATTGCGCTGATCAAAACCTTCGGTTGGCGGCAAGCCAGGGTGCAGGGAGAGCATAGCGGAATCAAAAAAGAGGATTTCGACAAGTTCCGCGATTTCCTGAAACGCAACAAGACAAAGATGCAACCCAAACGGCCGGCTAATCCGAAGTAAATCGAAAGCCGGAATCCGCATCTTTCATCCATATCTTCCTTTCGCAACCAAATCCCAAAAGGACGATCAACTTGAGGTGGAGATATAAAGCACGGCTTCGGAAGGTCCGCGCATCTTGCTTGAGTCTCGCAGATCTCCAACCCGGCCGCTAGGGATTTTCACGGACCTAAACAAACTAAAAAAAGAGCCTCAACTACGCGGAAGCGCAAACCCCAATTCCAAAGCACTCCCATCTTAGCTATAGTTTGGAGAATTCTTGCCCTCGCCGCCTTGGCGGTCAAAATCTTCACTCTTATGTGGTGTTTTCGGAACGCCAAGGCAGCAGTTGCAAGCGACAAGAAACGAGCGGCAAGCGGGGGCAGAGCAAACTCGACTTGCGGCCTGGAGCTTGTTGCGGGGGAATGCCGGTAAGCCTTTTCGGTTCACCTTGACCGGCTGGGCTGGGCGCCCCCGGCTGGGCGCCCCCGGCTGGGCGCCCCCGGCTAGGCGCCCCCGGCAGGCGCCCCTGTCACAGCCCGTTAGAGGGGAACGGAGACGCCGAAATTTCTTTGTTGGGGAGTCCAGATTGAATCCTGTTGCCTCGATGTGGATCGTGGCGGGAGCCATACCGCCGCAATCCACCCCAAACCAGGAAGCCACCCTCGCCATCGGCATGTTCCTGATTGGGTTTTTCACCATGCTGGCCATCCTGCACTTATTTTTGTATGGCTTTAACCGCGGCATTTCCTCCAACCTCTATATCGCGATTTTGGACCTGATGGCC
>JBGTRP010000464.1:0-6130 GCA_041940685.1 Acanthopleuribacteraceae bacterium | reverse complement strand
CGGCGTTTCGAAAAGCGTGCGCAACGGCAGCTCGACCCCCAGCAATTCGCGCAACCGCGACAACAGCCGCGTGGCCAACAGGGAATGGCCGCCCAGATCGAAGAAGTTGTCGTCGGCTCCCACCCGCGCGAGGCCCAGCAGATCCGCCCAGGCCTCCCTCACCAGGTCCAGCAGCGGAGACTCGGCGGCATCTTCCTGGGTGGGCGTCTCTTCCTTCCAGAGGGGGGCGGGCAAGGCCTCGCGGTCCAGCTTGCCGTTGGGGGTGAGAGGCATGGCGGGCAGGACGACCACCGCGGCGGGCGTCATGAAGACGGGCAGCAGGCGCGCCAACTCGCGGCGCAGGCCGTCGCCGTCCAGATCCTTCTCGGGTTGGGCGGTGGCATAGGCCACCAGTCGGGGATCGCCGGGCCGGTCCTCGCGAACGATGGCCACGGCCTCGTGAACCCCGGGCCGGCTCCCCAGCACCGAGGCCACCTCGCCAAGCTCGATGCGGAACCCGCGCAGCTTCACCTGATGGTCCCTGCGGCCCAGGTACATCAACGCGCCCCCGGCCAGCCAGCGCGCCCGATCGCCGCTGTGGTAGAGCCGGCCGCCCGCTTCGCCCGAATGGGGATCGGGCAGGAAACAGCGCGCGGTCCGGCCGGGCCGCGCCCAGTAGCCTCGGCCCAGACCCGCGCCGGCGAGGAACAACATCCCCGGAACGCCGATCCCCACGGGCATCAGCTCCTGGTCCAGCACGTAGGCG
This sequence comes from Acanthopleuribacteraceae bacterium, assembly GCA_041940685.1. Taxonomy (GTDB): domain Bacteria; phylum Acidobacteriota; class Holophagae; order Acanthopleuribacterales; family Acanthopleuribacteraceae; genus JBGTRP01. The sequence continues at coordinate 5,385 of JBGTRP010000464.1, read as the reverse complement.
CGGCCGTGGTCCACGGCGCGGCCGATGTCGGGCTCGCCCGGGGAGTCGGGGTCCACGCGGGTGAAGGTCGAATAGGTAGTATCCTCGGAGGGTCCGTAGAGGTTCCACACGGCCTGGATATGGGGCAGTCGGTAGAGGCGGTCGACCAGGGCTCGTGGCAGCGCCTCGCCCGCGAGGTTCACCCAGCGGACGCTGGCGGGGAGCCCGCGGTTCTCCAGGAGCGCGGCCATGGCGGAGGGCACGGTGTTCACCAGGCGGACCGCATCGCGGTTGGGCAGCGAGGCCAGCGCGGGCGCGTTCTCGGCCAGCGCCAGGCAGCCGCCATGGGCCAGCGGGGCGAAGATCTCGAAGACCGAGAGGTCGAAACAGACGCTGGTGGCGGCCAGCACACCGTCCAGAATGGGGGCGGGAAACTTCCGGCCGGCCCAAGCCAGCAGGGCGGAGGCGTTGCCATGGGTGAGGGCGACGCCCTTGGGGGTGCCGGAGGTGTAGATCAGGTAGGCCAACTGATCGGGCGGGACATCGGCGTCCGTGGGTCCTGAACCCTCATTCCCCTCCGGTGAGAGCGCGTCCAGGTCGATGCGGGTCAATTCGGGACCGGGGAACTCGGCGGTGGCGGCCCCTCGCGTGAGCAGGACGCGGACCCCGGCGTCCTCCAGGCAGAAGCGGAGGCGGGTCTGGGGGTAATCGGGATCGAGGGGCACATGGGCTGCGCGGGCCCTGAGGATACCGAGGATGGCGGCGAGCAGTTCCGGAGAGCGCGGGCAACAGGTGGCCACGCGGGTCTCGGGGCCCACGCCGGCCGCGCGCAGCCTCTGAGCGACCGCCGCGGCGCGCGCCTCGAGCTGTTGGTAGCTCCACTCCTGGATACGAGTCCCGTGGTCGCCATGAGGCAGGCAGGCGCGAATGGCGATGCGGTCGGGATGTCTCGCGGCCTGAGTCGCGAACCAGCGGTAGAGGTCGCGCGCGGGGAGCGGGGCGGTCTCGCCTTGGCTCCACCGTTTCAGCACCCGTTCGCGCTCCTCCTCATCCAGCATTTCCAGCAGATGAATCGGGTCCTCTGGGCGGCCGGCGATTCGCTTCAGCAGGTTCTGGTAATGACGCCAGAGTCGGGCCATGGTGGCCGCCTCGAATAAATCGGTGCGGTACTCCAACGCGCCCTGGAACCCGTTCTCTGCCTCCATCAACGTGAGCGTCATGTCAAAACGGGCTTGATTGGTCTCCGCCTCCATGGGCAGGACAGAGAGCCCGGGGAGCGCGGCTCCGGTTCCGGTTCGGCCCAGGTTCTGGAACACGAACATCACTTGAAAAAGCGGGGAATGGGCGAGGTTGCGCCGCGGTTGCAGTTCCTCTACCAGGCGTTCGAAGGGAAGATCTTGGTGGGCGTAGGCGCTCAAGGTCGATTCGCGCACCCGTGCCAGCAGACCGCGGCCCGTGAGGCTGTCTTCGAGCCTGGTCCGCAAAACGAGGGTGTTGACAAAGAATCCGATCAAACCCTCGGTCTGGCGCATGGTGCGATTGGCGATAGGGGCGCCCACGGCCAGGTCTTGCTGACCCGCGTAGCGGGAAAGCAGCAATTGCCAGCCGGCCAACAGGGTCATGAATGGGGTAACCGATGCCTGTTGGCTCAATGCGGCTAGTCCGCGGCTCAGGTCGGGCGAGAGCGAGACCCGCGTGGCGGCGCCCGCGAAACCCTGGTTCGCGGGCCGGGGATAATCGGTGGGTATGGCCAGCAGGGGGGGCAGACCTTCCAGATTCCCGCGCCAGTAGGCCAACTCCCGGTCCAGGGCCTCTCCCCGCAACCAGGAGCGTTGCCATAGCGCGTAATCCGCGTATTGGACCTCCAATGGCTCCAATTCCGCTTTCTCTCCCTTGAGTCGGGCCGTGTAGGATTGCGACCATTCGCCGATGAGAACCTCCATGCTCCAACCATCGGCGACGATGTGGTGCAGGTTCAGCAGGAAGAGATGTTGTTGGGGTTGTTCCCGAATGATCATCGCCCGAATCAGTGGTTCCCCTTGGAGATCAAAGGGTTTTGTCATGCTGTGGCGCGCGAGGGACTCCAGCATGGGTTGCCGAGTCTTCTCGGGCAAAGTCGAAAGGTCCAGGACCACCGGGACGAGGCGTGGATGAGGCGTGATTACCTGGAAGACCCGGCCTCCTTCGTCGGTGAAGTTGGTGCGCAAAGCCTCGTGGCGGCCTTCCACCATCCGCAGCGCCTCCACCAGCGCGAGAAGGTCCAGCGGTCCCTGGAGCCGTGATGCGGAGGGGATGTGATAGGCCGCGCCCGCTTCCCCCAACTGGTCTAGGAACCACAGCCGTTGCTGGGCAAAGGACAGGGGCAGGTTCCGCGGGCGTTTCACGGGCGCGAGTGGCGGCCGTTCCGTTGCCGCGCCGCCCCGATCGCGCAACAGACTGGCCAGCCCCCGCAAATCGGGTTGCTGGAACACGGCTCTGACGGGTAGCTCCAGGCCCAGGGCGTCTCGTATTCGGGCGGTCAAACGGGTCGCCAGCAGAGAATGGCCGCCCAGTTCAAAGAAGTTGTCCTCCGGACCCACCTGCGCTACCCCGAGCAACTCGCTCCAAATGTCGGCCAGCAACCGCTCCCACTCGTTGGCGGGTTGGCCGCGGGTTTCCGTCTCCGCCCCGTGTCCCCCGGAGGCTCGGAGTGAAACTGCCCGATGAAGCGCGGCGCGATCCAGTTTCCCATGAGACGTTCGCGGCGGATCCTGCATGGTTGAAATGAGTGCCGGCACCATGTAGGGCGGCAATTGATCTCGGAGGAAAGAGGAGAGCGCGCCGGTATCGAACCCAATTTCGGAATCGACAAAGGCGAAGAGAGCAAGGGTTTGATCACCCGAGGGTGTGGCGTGAAGGATGGCCGCGGCCGAACGGATGCGCGGGAACCGGGTGGCGGCGGATTCGATTTCTCCCAACTCGATGCGGAACCCGCGCAGCTTGACCTGAAGGTCGCGGCGGCCCAGAAAATGGATACGGCCATCTGGCGCGTAGCGGGCCAAATCGCCGGTGCGGTAAAGATGTTCACCCGGCCTGGACCCGAAAGGATGAGGCGTGAAGGAGGCGGCGGTTTGGCCCGGCCGGTTGAGGTAACCGCGCGCCAGGCCTTTCCCGCCAATGGCGATTTCCGCGTGAACGCCAACCGGCGCAAGCGCGTTCCAAGCATCCAAAAGGTAGGCATGGGCATGGCGGATGGGCCGGCCGATGGGCGGCGATGCGGAGCCACTTTCATGAACCTGAGCCGAGGTGGCGACCACGCTGGCCTCGGTGGGTCCGTAATGGTTGACCAACCCGCAATCACCCGTGGGCGCCCGCGATGAGCGCAAGCGGTCCCCGCCGGTCAGCAACACGCGTAGGGAATGGCGCGCGGGCCAGGATTCGGCGAGCACGGCCTCTGCCAGGGGCGTCGGGAGGAAAGCGATCCGGATGAAACGGCGCTGGAGCCAAGTGATCAGGCGATGCGGTTCCTCACGGACCTCATCGGGCGTGAGCAGCAGGTGGCGTCCCTCCGCGAGGTTGGGCCAGATCTCCCAAACCGAGGCATCGAAGCTCAGGCTCGCCATTTGACTGGCTCTTTGATCGGGCGGCCCGGGATATTGGTCCAGGTGCCAGTCGACCAAGGCGGAAAGACCTCGATGGGGGACCAGTACGCCCTTGGGCCTACCGGTGGAGCCCGAGGTATAAATGAGATAGGCCGCGTTGGCGGGTTCGACCTCCACGGGTTGGATTTTGGCTGGATTGACAGGATCCAGGAGAGCGTGCTCGTCCAGGATGAGCGTGGGACCCGCGTACCCGGAAAGCCGTTCCGAGCTCGCCTTGGTCAGGAGCGCCACTGCCGGGTTGACATCCTCTAAAATGGCGCGTAAACGAGCCGGTGGCGAGTCCAACGGGAGGGGCGCAAAGGCGGCGCCGGCACGGAGAACCGCGATTTGGGCCAGCACCGCCCGCGAGGAACTCGGCAATAGGAGCGCAACGGTCCGCTCGGGTCCCGCGCCCAGACGGCGCAAACGGCGCGCGAGGGTGTCCGCCCCTCGCGAAAGCGCGCCGAGGCTCAGGCCGCGAGGGATCTGCCCGGCCCCTTCCTCGGTAAGAGCGATGCGGTCCGGATGCCGCGCGGCCACGGTTGCGAAGCGGCGGTGAACGGGCGGTCCCGGCTCCACGCCCTCGGGGTTTCCTTGCCAAAGCGTCAATTGGCGCCTTCGTTCCGCGTCAGAAAGCATGTCCACGGTCGCCAATGGCCGGTCGATATCCGCGGCCAGGATTGCGGCCAAACGAATGAAGTGCCCGGCCATGGATCGGATTGCCGGCTCGCGGAACAAATCGGTGCTGTATTCCAGTATGCCGTTCAGGCCCCGCGCCGCGGGGGAAATGCTCAATGTGAGGTCGAACTTGGCGGTAGCCGTGTCCGCGGTTAGGGCCCGTGGCTGGATTCCCGGCAGGGCCGGCAGGCTCTGCGCGGTAAAGGGCAATTCATGGGTGAACATCACCTGAAACAGGGGCGTGTGGTCCATGTCGCGGCTTGGCGCCAAATCCTCGACAATGCGCTCGAAGGGTACGTGCTGGTGGCGCAATGCCTCGATCACGGTTTCCCTCACCGATTCCAAGATCTCGCGATAGGTTTTGAGACCCGTCAAATCGTCGCGCAACACGAGGTTGTTGACGAAGAAACCGATTTGGCTCTCAAGCTCGGGCTGTTCGCGGTTGGCCACCGGGCTACCCACCGCGAAATCTGCCTGACCCGAGTAGCGCATCAGCAGTGCTTTGAAAAGGCTGAGCAGGGCCATAAAGCCGGTGACGCCCCGCTCCGCTCCTAGGCGATCAACCGAGTCCGCGACCTCGGTGGGAACGTGGAAGCCAAGCCGCGCGCCCCGGTAACTGGGCATGGCCGGACGCGGCGCGTGAGAAGGTAGTTCCAGCAGCGGCGGGAGGCCGCGCAACTTGGTGCGCCAGTAGTCTAGGCCTTGTTCCAAAAGGGCCCCTTGGAGCCAGGTTTGTTGCCAAAGGGCAAAGTCCGCGTACTGGATAGGCGGCGTCTCAACATCCGGTTTGGCGCCCGCGATGGTTTGTTCGTAATGAATGGCGAATTCCCGCAGCAACACGCCCATGGACCAACCGTCCGCGATGATATGGTGCAGATCCACGCCCAAGATATGGTGGTCCCGATCCAGGCGCAGGATCGCCACCCGCCAAAGCGGACCCTGTTCCAGATTGAATGGAGCTCGGGCAAATTGCGCCGGTAGCGACTCGGAAACCTCGGAACGGTTCACCAGGCCGGAAAGATCCAAAAGCGGCGGTTCCAGGCGGATAGGCTCTTCGATGCACTGGATGGGCCGGCCTTTTCTTTCGCTGAAATGGGTTCGCAGGGAT
>JBGTRP010000463.1:0-6135 GCA_041940685.1 Acanthopleuribacteraceae bacterium | reverse complement strand
GAAGCGAACGAAGCCATTGATGTAATTTATTTGGAAACTGCAGATTCTATTCTCAAACTTGCTACAGACGCGAAAAAACTATGGAATTCCAGAAACCCACATGAGAGGCGAGATTTCTTGGACAAGATACTCTCAAACCCAAAATTGGATGGTCCAACTGTCCGGTATGATTTACGAAAACCGTTTTCGGTACTTGCTAAAATGGCAGGAAATGAAAATTGGCGTCCCCTACGAGATTTGAACTCGTGTCTTCTCCGTGAAAGGGAGGTGTCCTAGGCCCCTAGACGAAGGGGACGCATGCATATTGGAAAAGAATCAAACTGGTGATCCGCGATGGACTCGAACCATCGACCCTCTCCTTAAAAGGGAGATGCTCTACCAACTGAGCTAACGGCCCAAAAGACGGATGCATGGATCAGATTGGTAATGGATCACCGTCTCAAAGAGTGCCGCCCTTATGGGCAACGGAAGGTAATCATAAAGGAGACCCCTTGGGCTGTCAAACAATTTTTTTCCAAATCTTTCCTTTCGCCCAAGCCATTTCTCACGAGGCGTTCCGAGTCCTCGACCGGGTCCTAGTAGGCCCGGTTTTTCACCACGTCCAAGGTCTTCTCAAGTGGATTGAAATGACCCCAAACCGTCCCGTACCCGCCCACGGCGTTTGCTGGTCCTGTCTCGCCTATCATCTGGAGTTTTAGGAATCCAGCTCCAAGGCCATGACCGCTTCCCAAATGGCGCGCACCTCAAAGCCGTTATGGAGCCTGGGCTCGGGTGGTCTCCAACCCGCGAGCTTGAACAAAAAACCCCGCCACCTGGAAAGGCGAGGCCGAGGCGCCAGGAGGCGAAAGACATCCTCCATATGTTCTTGCGCGTAGCGGTAGCCAATCTCCACGGTGTGCTCCATTTCGGTGAATTCGGCCCAGTGGATGGATCCCAAGGGCGGACGCCAGTAAAGGTTCGCCCTTTCGGTCTGAAGCTCTTGGAGCCGAATCTGACCCGCCCGATAGGTTTGCGACATGATGGACAGTCCGCGTTTGGGATTGAGGCCCGGTCCATCCAGATCGGATACATCCACCGCGATGACATGAGGGGCGCCGAAGGCCAGCAGCGGCAACACCGGAATTTTGTTGATCCAGCCGCCATCCACGTAAATGGTCTCCCCGCTTTTCACGGGCGGCAGAATTCCGGGTATTGCCGAGGACGCCAAAAGCGCGGAACGCAGATAGCCCTGATCAAAGACCACCTCCTTGGCATGGTTGAGGTCCAGGCTCACGGCGAAAAAGGGAATCTTGGTATCGTAGAAGGTTTTGGCGGGTATGAGGGCCTTGACCTCGGCCTCGAACTCTTCGAAAGGGATAATGGCCCCGGTAGTGAGGGAGCGCCCCAACAGGTATCCCTGCGAAAGTCGCTGGCGCAGATTGGTTTTCCCGCTGAGGCGGTCGCCACGATGGACTTTCCTCAGGAAGGCATAGCGAGAATGGTTGAACTGTTTGCTGTTGAGGTAATCCGCAAAATCCTGAAGAACATGATTTACATCGGGCGCAAGCGCATAGGCGGCGCCCACGATAGCGCCCATGCTGGTCCCCGAAATGCTCGCGATCGGAATGCCGTTTTCCTGAAGGGCCTTTATGACGCCCAGATGCGCCAACGAGCGCGCCGCGCCGCCGCCAAGCGCCAAATGAACGCCTTTCCGATCCTTTAATAGAGAGGGTATGCTCACCGAAACGGCCCCATCCGAACCAGGTCCTTCCACCTCTTCCGCCTATCCCGAATCATATTGCGCTCCCTGGCGGCCGCCCGCTTTCCGCGAGGAGAGCGGCAAAGACCGCGCTCAATCGGTTCGATTGGCGCCGGACATCGGGAGTTGCTATCTCCATGCGGCGACTACTCCCCAACTGGAAGGTAGGCTTGTTCGATCTTTTCGATTTCAGCCTGGGAAACCCCCATCTTTTTCAAATGCGTTTTGGCGGCGCGCGTTGACTTCTTCGCCGTGGCACAAATCTGAAGCCGTTGTTTCCAGGCTTCAATGGCCATGGCGCGGTAATCTTCCCTCCTGTCGGGAAAACTTTTCATGAGCCTTTCATACAAATGGCCCAGGTTGTTAGCGGCCGCCGCATGCATGGGCTCCACCTCAAGGGCCCGCAGGTAGGCCTCCTCGGCTTCTTCGAACTGCTTGTTACATTCGTAGGAAATTCCTAAATTGTTGCAAATCTCGGGATGAGAGGGATCTATTTCGAATGCCTCGATAGCAAGCGCGAGCTGTTTTTTGGGTTGACGCAGTTTCTGGTTGACCTTGGATAGGCCGAGAAGCGCCTGGGCGTCGTTAGGATCGACGGTCAAGGCCGCGCCGAAGCTTTCCTTGGCAAGGGTAAATCGTTTCTCCCGCAAGCGCAGGAAGCCCAGCTCAACCCAGGATTCCGCGTGTTTGGGATCGATTTCGATCGCATTGCGCAAATGGCGGTCGGCGGAGGCGAGATCACCGCGCAACAATGCGGCGCGGCCCAGGTTGTGATGAGCCACGGCCAGTTCGGGTTCAAGAGCGATGGCGTGGCTCAGGCAGCGCTCGGCTGCATCGGGATGATCGGTTTGGGTATAGATGTAGCCCAACGCGTTGTGGACCTCGGCCTCGATGCGCTTTTCGGGTTTCAACATCAACAGCTTGTCAAGCTCGGCCCGCGCGAGGTGGTAGGCTCCGGTTTCAATAAAAGCCTCGGCTAAAAGGAACAGGTTTCCGGGATCGAGGGGGTTGATAAAGGTCGCCTTGCCGAAATAGCGAAAAGCCTCCGCGTAGTTTTCGTGATCCAAATACAGCGCGCCCAGGGAGTGACAGGCCCAGATGAAATGAGGTTCAAGCTCCAGAGCCAGGCGAAAACAACCCCGCGCCAGGTCGAGTTCTTCCAACTCCTGGTAGCAAAGACCCTTCAAGCGAATGGCGCGGGCGGAGGGCCCGGGCCGGTCAATGGCCCTATCGCAGTGCTCAATGGCGATTTCAATGTTCTGACGGGTGTACTCCAGTTGGGCCAAAACCTCGAAGGTTTGCGCGTCCACCTCCGCTTCCGGGCAAGCCGCGAGGATCTCTTGTAGGATCTCCTCGGCCTTGCGGTCATGTTCGAGAAAGTAGTGAACCAGGGCTAGGTTTCGCATCATTCTCCAATCGCTGGGATTGGATGCTGAAAGCGTCTCCAGCTCCGTCAGAATCTCATCCAGCACGTGGGCCGTATCCAGGCTACATGCGATGATCAGTTCGAAATAAAGGCGCGCGTCATTATCGCGAAAGCCAAGCCCCCGCCGAGCCAGTTGGATACACCAGCCATGGTGTGAACGGATGTTGGCGCCGTAGCACAAGTCGGCGAGCACATCCAAATTGTCGGGCGCCTCCCGCCATCTTTTATATAGGGCCTGGAGTTCCTCATCCAATCGCGTAACATCCATTCCTTATCATTCCTTTTTCCGTAAAAATGGCCGCGTCATTTTCAAGCAAGCTGGACGAAAACGAGCTATTCCCCGCTCGAAGGGCCCCTGGGTCACTTGCCTTCCTATCGGGCCGTGGCTTGGAAAGGCTGAAGCGGAATGCCGCCGGCTTCCCATCGTACGGAGCTCCCCATTCTCGCGAAAAGGAGCACGACCTTTCTATAGTATGGTAAATGCTTGACGGAAAGGCAATATCCTTAAATCCCGCTTTCAAACCCAACCAAGGCCCAAGCGCATTTAAATTCCATAAAACCTTGATCAAGGTATTCTAATGCGTTTAAGATTAGTAAATTCATGGGACTGTTAAAAATAGATACATCCCCAGCTTACCGAGGAGCGCCACATGGGCAAAAAAGTACTGCTTGCAGACGATAGTGCTACGACACGAAAAATGGTTGAGATCGCCTTGCGGGAGACGCCGTTCGAGCTCCAGGAGGCTTCTAACGGGAAACAGGCAATCGATCAGTTGGCCAGCTTTCACCCCGATATCGTATTTGCCGACGCCATCATGCCCGAAATGGACGGTTACGAGGTTTGCAAATATATCAAGACCAGCCCCAAGTTCCAGAATATTCCCGTGGTGCTGCTCACCACCCGCTTTCAGCTCTTTGACGAGGACCGGGCCAAAGAGGTGGGGATCGATATGCGGGTCAACAAGCCCCTTTCGGAGCACCAACTCATATCCATTATCAATGACTTGATCCCCTCCGAGGAAACCGGGAACGCCGGCGATTCGGCCGCCACCGCAAAAAAACCCGCCGCCGAGGATCTGGAAGAAACCGCGCCACTGGGAGCGGCGGAACAGGAAGCGGACGGCGGGGATGCCACTCCTTCAGAAGGCGACCTCAACGAGTCCACGGTTCAAATGAGCGCGGCCGATCTCGACGCCCTGCTGCGGGAGGATCGCGGCAAGGCCGACCAATCCGGTTCGGAACAGGAAGAAGAAATCGCCCAGCCCTCCTTCGGCGATCTGGATGAAAACAACCAAACGGTTCAAATGGACGCCTCTCAAATTCAGGAGTTGATCGATTCCGATCACAATGACTTTGAAAATACGGTAAAAATGACCCCCGAAGAATTAATGGCCCATATCGAGGGCGGCGGTTCCGAGCAAGAAGCCGCGGAGACAGACGACGAATTACCCGCGGTCGCCAGCTTCGATCTGGAGGAGGAGGCGGCCGAATCCAAAGATGAGACTCCCTCCATGGAACTCGACTTCAGTCCTCCCAGCGTTCCCGACACCCTGGAGTTGGGCCCGGAGGATTTGGAGGACCTTCCCACCGACCAGGAGGGGAACCAGCTCCCCGAGGGGGCATTCGACACCCTGCCCGGATCTTTTTCCAGGGGAAAACTATTGTCCGAGGATGGGGAGGCGCGGGAAGCCGTCGAGGACGCTCCCATGGATCCCGAGGCCGAGATCGATACCGAAATTTTGAGCGATGAGCTTCCCGAGATCGACCTGGATGACACGGGCACGGAGGAAAGCTTTGAGCTACCCCCGGAAACAGAGGCGCCCCAGGGTCTCGACGATACCGACGAGCTACCGCGAGTTGCCGAAATGGAAACGGAGGGGTCGGAAGAAGTTGAGGAAAGCGATCTAAACGAGGAAGAAATTCGCTTTGCACAAACCAGGCCCGCTCCTACAGGAGATATTTTGGAAGATTCCGGCGGACAATTATCCTTGGAGGAAACGCCGGAATCCAATGAAGATGATTTTTTTGAATTGCCCGAACCGCGAGACGCGGAAGTGGCCCCCGAACAGGATTTGCTGGAAGCAGACTCACTGGAGGAATTGGACGACGAGGATCTTGAGCCCTTGGAAGATTCGATAGGCGAAACAGGCCCCGAGGAAACCCAGGAGGAGGAAGTCATGACAAACGAATCGGACTGGGAAGAAGAGCAACTATCCCCGACCACTCCCATCGAGGAGAGCGCCGAGGCCGAGGCCCTGAGCGAGGACGATTTCCGCCTGGAGTTGGAAGAAGAATTGGACCCCGACCTCATCGAGGACACCGGGGACGGAGAACAGGTGGAGCTCGTTTCCTTCGATGAGGGCGACAATCTGTTGGAAACCTCGTCCAGCGCGGAGGGCAAAGGCCCCGCAGGCGAAGATACCGAGCCCGTGGAAGAGCCGCTAGCAGATACCGAACCGGTTGGCGTCAACGCCGTCGAGGAAGATACCGAGCCCCTAGAGGATGAGCCCCTGCTTCTGGAAGAGGAAAACGCTGCCGCGCCGGAGGAACCCGACGACACGGCGCCCATCCCCATGGTCCAGTTTCAGGGGGAAGGCGAAATACAAACCGAGGATGACAACGCCGGCCTACCTCCCGTGTCCACCGACGCCGCGGAAGAGGAACCGGACACCGAACCCCTTGAGCACGCGGTAGCCGGCCTTAACGAGGAGCAGCTCAATCACTTGGCGGATAGGGTGGTCGAAAAGGTCATGGAGCGCATCAGCTCTAATACCATTCAGGACATCGTCTGGCAGGTGGTGCCCGAACTCACCGAGGCCATGATCAAAAAACGAATTTTCCAGCTCGAACAATCCGTGGACCAGGACTAAGGGGCGGCCGTGTTCAAAAAACTTGGCGTCGCCTGCTGGTTATGGCTCCTGTTCCTCCCCCTCAGCTTTGCCCTGGAAGATACGCTCCCCCGCGGAGGCTT
>JBGTRP010000462.1:0-6140 GCA_041940685.1 Acanthopleuribacteraceae bacterium | reverse complement strand
TAAAGCCGCCCTTGTCGATTTCGGTCTGAAAAATGCGGATGAACATGAAAAGCAGCGAGCCGGTGAGGGTCAGCACCAGCATCTTGTGGCGCAGGGTCCAAAGCACCATGTTGCCGTAGAAATTGGTCATTTTGTTGAGCGGATTGGTGAGAGTGCGGGCCACCCAGCCCGTGGTTTTGCCCGAGCCGCTCAGGTTGGAGCCGCGAATCAGCAAGCTCAACAGGGGCGTAAAGGTGAAGGAGACCATGAGAGATGCGGAAAGCGAGAACATCACCGCCATGGCGAGGGGCCAGTAGGCCTCGGAGAGCCGGTCTTCCAGAAAAACCATACACAGGAAGGCGGCTACCGTGGTCATGGTCGAGGCAAAGATGGCCCAGGATATTTCCCGGGCGCCCTGAATGGCGGCCTGGATCTTGGTAGCGCCCTCCTGCCGAATGCGGAAAATATTCTCCAGCACCACGATCGCATTGTCCACCAACATGCCGAACCCCACGGCAAGGCCGCTCAGTGTCACCACGTTGAAGGTCACGTCAAAGTAGTACATGAAGTTCACGGTGATCAGCACCGAGAACAGAATATTGAGCGTGATCACCATGGCGGCGCTGAGGCTCTGCATGAACAACAGCAGCAGGATGACGATCAGCACCACACACCAAATCCCGCGTTCGTAGATGGATTGAAGCTGCTCTTCCATCATTTCGCCCTCGTCGGCGCTCCACTCCAGGCGGAAGCCCGCGGGCATGCGCGGCAGAATCTCGGCCACCTTCTGCTTGACCTCGCGGGCGGATTTGATAATGCTGGCGCCCACCTCTTTTTCGATGTTGACGCGCAGGGTGGGATTGCCGTTCAGGCGGGAGAGGCTGAAAATCCGGCCATGGCCCAGCTCGACCTTGCCCACGTCCTTGACGCGGACCAATTGATCCTGGAACTTGATCAGGACGAGTTCCTCCACCTCCCGAATATCGGGGATGGAGTTGGCGATGGTGATGGTGTATTCCTGATTTTGGAAATGGGCCTTGGGCGCCTCGTAGGTTTTGGTGAGTTGGTCGACCTTGGCGGTCACCTGATCGGGGATGAGGCGGTAAAGCTCCATGGCCTCGCGGTCTAATTTGATCTTAAGGGTTTTGTCGCGGTCGCCGTAAACGCGGACATCCGCCACCCCGTCCACCGAGGAGATCTCATCCTTGAGGTAATCGTTGAAGAGCTCGGAAAGGCGCTGAATATCGTAGGGTCCGGAAATATCGAAATCCATAAAACGTGTGGCGGTGGTTTCGTTCTTTTCCGAAAGGCTGATATCCGGCTGCGAGGCGCCGGGCGGAAGATTGGCCCGCAAGGTCGACAGCCGCTCGTTGAGATCCAGACGCGCGAACTCCATGTCCGTATCCCGGTTGAATTTCAGCGTCACCGTGGACGTTCCCCGCGTGGAGGAGCTGTACATTTCCTCCAGACCCTCGATTTGGGCGGAGACCTCCTCGATGGGAGAGGTCAAAAAGATCTGAACGACCTCGGGAGAGGTGCTCTGCCAGGTGGTGCGCACCACGATCTGGGGCAACTCGGTGTCGGGTTGCCCTTCCACGCCGATGTTCTGGTAGGAAACGATTCCCAAAATCACCACGCCCAGGTAGAACATGGTGACGGCCACGGGCCTGGAGAGTAGGCTCTTGATCATGCGGGTTCCTCCTTGGGAGACGTACCGGCGGCAAGCGGGGTCTCGGCGCTTTTTTCGGTTGCATCCGCTTCCGCCCCGCGTTTCTCACCCGAAAACAGCTCGTAGAAAATGGGAATCAGGATCAGGGTCAACAAGGTGGCCACGGCCAAACCGCCGATCACCACCAGCGCGAGGGGCCGTTGGATTTCGGCGCCTCGGGCGCTGAACAATTCGGATATGGGGCTCCATCCCACCTGGAGCATGCGCGCGTCCAGGAAGGAGATCACGGGCTTGAAGGGGGCCGATGTCATCAGATAGGGTACCAGGCCCGAGGCCATGGGCACCAGACCAAGCACGGTGGTTGCCGTGGTCATCAAAATCGGCCGCAGCCGCACTCGAGACGCCTCCAGAACCGACTCCCGCACGGAGAGGCCCTGTTTGCGGGATCGGTTGATGAAGTCCACCTTGACGATCGCGTCGTTGACCACGATCCCGCTGAGCACGATCAGCCCGATCAGCGACATGATGTTGATGGATTGCCCGAAGGTGTAAAGCATGAAAACGGTTCCAATCAGGCCCATGGGCACGGTGAAGATGACCACGAAGGGGTAGCGCAGGCTTTCGAATTGGCCCGCCATGATCATGTACACCAGCAGACTGGAGAGCATGAAGGCCATGATGAGCTGACCGAACGACTTTTGGATGCCTTCCTGCTCCCCGGTGATCTTGGGCCGCGAAATCCCCTGGGGAAAGCTGATCTTAGCCAGCGCGCCCTCGACCACCGGAACCACATCCGAGATTTTGCGGCCGGAGAGGTTGGCGGAAATCATGGCCACCCTGCGCTGGTTGATGCGGCGAATTTCCTTCGCGCTCTTCACCACGTTCGCGTTGATCAGTTGGGAGAGGGGAACCGGGGTGCCCTCCGGCGAGGCGATGACGGTAGAGAGCACGCGCCGGAAATCCTCGCGGTCCCGCTCGGAGAAGCGGACGCGGATATCGATATTGCGGTCGAACTCCTTGAATTCCGTGGCCAACTCGCCCCGCATCCCGCCCGCGAGGTACTGGCCGACCTCGGTGAGACCGAAACCGTAGCGCTCGATATTCTCCCTTCTGAGATCGACCTCAACCTGGGGGTAATCGCGGGTCATGGTGGTTTTGATGTCGGCGAGACCTTCAATGCCGGAAAGCGCCTCAACCACCTGATCATTGGCGCGGTAAAGATCCTCGAAATTCTCGCCTTCCACCTGCACGATCAGGCCGCTGCCGCCCTCACTGGCCAGCAAATCCTCGAAGGCCGACTCGCTTTCGGTGAAGGCAACCTTCATGCCCGGGATCTCGGCGGCGGCCTCGCGAACCATGGCGGAGAGGCGGTAGACCTCGTCCAGGGAGATGGCGTGTTCCTTGAGCTTCACGGAAATCTGGGCGGTATTGGTGCCGCTGTCTTTCAGCAACTGGTTGAGATTGGCCTCGGATGCGCCTATTTGCGCGAAAACCACGTCCACGGCCTGGTCGTTCAGCAGGATCTCCTCCATACCGGCGATGACTTCCGCGGTGACTTCCAGCGCGGTGCCCGGCGGGAGCTTGGCTTCGATGGTGAACTGGCCGGTCGCGGATTTGGGCATCAACTCCCGCTTCAAACGGCCGCCGACCATGGCGCTCAGCGCGAGCAATCCCAGGGCCAGGGCGAGCGTAATCATCTTGCGGTCCAGGCACCACTTCAGCACGGCGTGGTAGGCGTGCTCAAAGGCGTGGTAGCAGGCTTCGAACAGCGGGATGAACAACTTGTCCAGTAGGAACTGAACCCCGTTGCGGATCAAGGTCACCACGAGCGCGAGAATCTGCAAAATCCAGGAAAGACCGAAGGTCAGCGTCCATTTCAAGACGAACAGGCCCAGGGGCAACAGGGCCACGCCAAGGGCGAGCCAGAGCGCATTTTTCCACTCTACCTTGAAGTAGGAGGCCACGAAAAAGATCATCAACACAGCGATGATGAACTCCCACCATTTCCAGAAAAAGACATTGCGCGGATAGGCGCCCGCCTCCATTCGTGGCATGGGCGTGAGCTTGGCGGGCAGGGAGTCGCGCCCCTCCAAAATGGTGCTCAACGCGGTGAGCAGCGGCAACACGGTCAGGCTCACCACCAGCGAGGAAATCAGCGAGTAGGTTACGGTGAGGGCCTGCTCTCCGAACAATGCGCCGGCAATCCCCTTCAGGTAGACGATGGGAAAGAAGACCGCGACCGTGGTAAAGGTGGAGGCGGCAACCGGCAGCGCGACTTCCTTGGCGCCCTGAAAGGCGGCTTCCATGGGAGCGGCCCCGCGTTCCCGGTAACGGTAGATATTCTCCAGCACCACGATGGAGTTGTCCACAAGCATGCCCACCCCCAGGGCAAGGCCGCCGAGGGACATGATATTGAGGGAAAGATTGGAAAAGTACATCAGAACCAGGGTGGTAATGATGGCGATGGGAATGGAGATGAAAATAAAAATCGGGGACTTGAGATCGCTGAGGAAAAGGACCAGCACGATAAAGGCAAAAAAACCACCGAAAAACAGGGAAACCCAAACATTGTTCAGGGCCTGCTCGATGAATTTGGCCTCTTCGAAGGCGATCGTCACGCTGTAATCGGGATTGGTATTGGCCAGGTCCTTGATCAGCGCCTTGGCGAGCTTGGTGGCGGCGATGGTGTTGGCGCCCGCCTCCTTGTAGACCAGCAGCCCGATGGCCTCCCTGTTGTTCACGGTCGCCATTGCCTCGCGGTCCTTGGTGGTGTCCCGCACCAGGGCAATATCTTTTACGCGAATGTCGGTGCCGCCCCGCCGGGCCACGATCACGCTGTTGATTTCGCTCACCGATTCGAATTCGCCCAGGGTCCTCAACGCGTAGCGGTAACGGCCTTTCTTGATGGTGCCCCCGGCGATGTTGGCATTGGCGTTGCCGATGGCGGTGGCGATGGTTTTGAGATCGATCTTGTAAAGCGCCAGCTTGTCGCGGTCGACTTCCACATCGATGACCCGTTCGATATCTCCCGATATTTGGGCAAAGGCGATGCCGTCCACCTGCTCCAGGCGGGGCTTGATCACCTCGCGGACGCCTTCCTTCAGGTCCAGGATCGGGGCGTCGCCGGTAATCGCGAGGCCCAGGATTGGCTTGGCGGAGGGGTCCCAACGCAGGATGTTGGGACGGTCCGCATCCTCGGGAAACCCAGTCTGAAACCGGGCGACATCGAGCTTCTCGCGCACGTGCAGGGTGGCGAGCTGCATGTCGTGACCCCATTCAAATTCAATGGTGATCAATGACATGCCCTCTCGCGAAACGCTGGCGAGGCGGCGCTTCCCCTTGACTGTCGCCAGCGAGGCCTCCAACCGTTTGGTGACGAATTCCTCTACTTCCTGAGGCGCGGCTCCGTCATAGCGGGTCTGGACGGTCAGGGAGGGGTAGGCGATTTCGGGAAGCAGATCACGACCGAGTTCGGTGTAGCTGATTACGCCGAAAACGATTAGGGCCGCAACGAACATGGTTACCGTGACGGGGCGTCTCAGGGATATGGCGATCATAAGAAAGGGTCCTTGCTAGCTTCGGTGCGCCGGGTCCCACGGCCGTGTCCCCGCGCGTGCCCGGCGGAAGGGTATTTATTGATTGGCCACCTTCACCAGGGTGTCATGCCCCATGGTGAAATGGTTGTCGGTCAGCACCAGCTCGCCCGGTTCCAGGTTGGCGCTGGTAATTTCCACGTATTCATCGTTTTCCACGCCCGTGGTCACATAGACCCACTTGGCGCGGCTGTCCTCGCTGACCTTGAAAACGACCTTGCGGTCGTCCCTGGGCAAAATCGCGAGCTTGGGCACCATCAGACGGTCCTCAAACATTTGGGAGTCGATATCCACCTCCGCGAACATGCCGGGACGAATGCGTCCGTCCACGCTGCGAAAGCGGACAATGGCCTCCACGGTCTTATCTTCCTCGTTGACGAAGGGACTTACGGCCTGAATCTTGCCCTCGATATAGCCAAGGTCCGGCAGAGCGGTAAAAGAGATTTTCGCGGTTCGCCCCTGGTATACCTGGCCAATTTCGGACTCGAGCACCTTGGCCTTGATGACGAGATCGGTCATGTTCACCAGCCGCGCCAATTGCGTGGAGGCCCCCAAAAGCGCGCCCTCGGTTTGGGCCACGTCGAAGATCACGCCGTCGAAGGGCGCGTACACCTTACACTTTTCCAACTTGATCTTCGCCTTTTCCAGGTTGATTTGCGCCTGGTCCAGATGCTTGGCCGCGATAATTTGCTCGCGCAGGCTGCCCGAGCGCACCATATCGAGCTCCAGGTTAAGCTTTTCCCGGCGGAAATCGCTCTCGCTGATCTTGCCGTCTTTTAGCTTCTGCTCCAGCTCTTTCATGGCCTCGCCGGGATCCTTGGCCTCGGGAGCCTGACCGCCGAGAGTCTCGTCAAAGGCCACGTAATCCGCTTGAGCGCTCAGGTAATTGGATTTGGCCT
>JBGTRP010000461.1:0-6141 GCA_041940685.1 Acanthopleuribacteraceae bacterium | reverse complement strand
CACTTTGGTCAATTTGTGCCGATAAACGTGCACTAATGTCTTTTTCTTTCCATCCACCGGAAAAAGCAATGCGGGTGACTCGGCCGCGAGATTGGGAGGCATGCGCCACTTGTATGGTGTGGCGTCGCGCGATTCAAATGGAGGTAGGCGAAATATTCTCACCCGCGCCAACCTTTAGCCTGTATCCCAATTCACCTATCCTAGCGGGATGTCTCCCTGCCGGTCAAGGCGAACCGAAAATGGGTTACCGGCATCCAGTCGCAACAAGCTGCATGCGTTGGCTTTGCGTTCCCAAAACTTGACACAATGAGGAACGGTTTTGACCGCTAACGCGGCTTGCCGGAGCCCTCCAGTGAGGTCAAGACGGACCGGGAGAAACTTGGGACAGGGTCAAGCAATGTCCAACGTGGGAGAGCGATGAGCCGAGGCCCTTTGCACCCGCTCTTCAGTCCCGCTTCAACTCCGGATCGACTCTGCCAAAACTCCTTGCCGGATCCTTCCTGTCCATGGGCCTTCAATTCTACTTGTGATTCCCTCGGCACAACTCCGCCCTTTGCGGCTCTTATAGAGATCCAAAGCAAAAAGTCGAAGAGCCGATAAATTGAGGCCATTTGGTTTGGAAGGGCAAGTGTAACAGAGAAATGTTCAAATTGGAAAGTTAAAAAAAATGAAAGCAATGCATAAGTTTTACTTACTTTGGCTTTTGCGGTACAACATTGTCTTTTTATCAATCGCCCTTGATCCGCAATCGTTTTGCGGACCACCGGGAAGCAAGGCGGCCAACGGGAAGGTAAAAAAGGAGATAGGCCGGACATGAGCGTTCGAGCGCGGTCAACTCAGGTTCGTATTCCCCTGAAGCTCGGCCCTTTTCCGGTTTAGGGCCTCCCTGTTGAACAACGAATTTTCCCGCCGAGGGCGTGGCTGGGCGGCGTTAAAAAATAGCGGTGAGGCTGCCCAGGTAGGGCGCCAACATTTCTTTTTTGAGCTGAAGCACTTCCTTCAGCAATCCCCCGATTCTCGGGGTTTCCTTGGGATGGATGTTGAAGTCGATGCCCCATTGATAGAAAACCTGCGGTTCGCAAGTGGTAATACCCGGAGAAAATAGGAGGACGGTTTGGCAGCGGCGGATGGCGAGCGGGGTGCGCTTGATGAGCTTGAGCACCTGTTTGCCTTCCTCCCCGCTTTTGAGCAGGGATTGGTCGAGAACAATAACCTCGAGGTAGCTTTGGGTGATGATGGCCAGTAATTCCGTCAAAGAGGTGGCCTTGTGTACGGTGAACCCGCCTTCTTGAAGCTGATTGCGACAGGTTTGAAAAACGGTGGCGTTTTGAGTGCCCACGACCACCTCGCCGGCGGCGACATGCTTCTGAATTTCTTTCTCGTAATTATAGAGGCCGGGAGATGCGGCCCCATCCGTGGGAATTGGGGTGCTGAGCTTGGATTCCAGCTCCGCGAGCCTCCGTTCGAATTTCAACATGATTCGCTGTTCCAGATCGTCTACCGCGGCGGAGTCCACCGGCGTGTAGGGTTGGGGTGAGCTGATCAACGCCTCGTCGATGGAGTGGTCGAGCGTGGAGTCCCAAAGGTCCTCCCTTTTTGAGGAAAAGGAGAGATCGCCGGCGCCCTCCCGCCCTGAAGGGGCCGAGGCCGGCGAAGGCGCATGCGGGTAATCGTCGGCCACTGGGTTCTTATAACCACAGGCGTCGCATTTCTGCGTGTAGCCCTCTGGAAGGGGAATGTCGGGCAGGGTGATGATCTTGCCGCAGCTCAGGCAGGCCCTGTTCATGCTGTTTCCTTTTTCGGGTAATTAATTTTGATCGAGCCCGATAATGGGCAGTTCGTCGATGGTCCTTGAGTCCTCGCTATTCGGCTCATTGCGGTCCTTGCGGGACCCCTTTTCCCGCAAGAGCCCCATTTTCAGGGAGAGGTTATTGGGGTTGGTGGCATACTGCAACGCGGTTTGCTTGGTGATCGTTCCTTCCTGGGTCATGCGCAGCAACTCCATGTCGAAGGTGTGCATGCCCTCCACGGAACCGTCCTCCATGGCTTCCAGCAGGCTTCCCGAGGATTGGGCGCCTTTCTGAATATAGGTGCGTGTCCGCTCGTTGGATTTGAGGATTTCCACGACCACGATCCGACCCTTGCCGTCGCGTCTGGGCAGCAATCGCTGGGAGATGATATAGCGGAACGACTGGCTGAACCGGGCGCGGACAAAGCTCTCCTGATCCTTGGGGAATGCGCCGATGATGCGTTCGATGGTCTTGGCGGCGTCGATGGTGTGCAGAGTCGAGAGAATCAAGTGGCCCGTCTCAGCCGCCTCAAGCGCGATTTCAATGCTCTCCCGGTCGCGCATCTCGCCGACCATGATGACCTGAGGCGCTTGGCGTAACGCGGTTTTGAGAGCGAGCGCGAAGTTTTGGGTGTCCGCGCCCAACTCGCGTTGATGAATCATGCTGCGGCCGCGGGGATAGAGGAACTCGATGGGGTCCTCGATGGTAATGATGTGATAGGCGTACTTTTGGCTCATGAGATTGATCATCGCGGCCAAGGATGAGCTTTTGCCGCAGCCGGTGGGCCCCGTGATGAGGACGATGCCGTTTTTCAGGTCGATCGAACCTTTCATGGATTCCGGCAGGCCCAGGGTTTCGAACGAGGGGATCATGGTGGGAATGACCCGCATCACGATGGCGATCGAATTGCGTTGCCGGAAAATATTCACCCGGAACCTGCCCGTCTGTTCCAGGGTGTAGGAGGTGTCCACGGAACCCGTTTTCACGAAGGACTCGAGCGCATGCGGTTTGTCCTTCAACAGGCTCAAGGCCAGCATTTCCGTCTGGTAAGTGGTGAGAATGCGCAGCTCTTTAAGGGGAATCTCCTTGAGTTGGCCGTCCATGATAATTTTAGGAGGATAGCCCGGGCTGAACAGGATGTCGGAGGCCCTCGCGGTCATGCTGAGAATTCTTTTAAGAATGGGGGCGATGTCGTAGGGATTCAAGAAGGATCACCTTTCCGGCTCTGCCCGGTGGGCGGATTGCAAGCCGGTCAAAGGGAGGATTCTGTTGTTAGGCTTTCCATCTTATTACATGTCCGTCTTTTTTGCAGCCAAGATTTCCAGGTCCCCCAACTCGTGAAAGTGGACGACGCGGTTGCGCCCTCCCTGTTTGGCCGCATACAGCGCTTGATCGGACTGTCTGAGGAGATCCTCCAGATGGGGCGTGGACTCCTCTACCACCGAGACCCCCAAGCTGATCGAGGCCCGCAGGGGCCGCGGCTCTCCCGTTCCCGTCTTCTCCACCAGGATCGGCTTTTCGCATACCTCGCGGCGCAGCCGCTCCGCCACTTCGCCCGCCTTGGTTTGATCGGTGCCCGGCAATAAAATGGCAAACTCCTCGCCCCCGTAGCGGCCCAGGATATCGGTTACCCGGCAAGTGCGCGAAATACGCCTCGCGATGGTACACAAGACCTCGTCGCCCACCGCGTGTCCGTGGGCATCGTTGAATTTTTTAAAATGATCGATATCCACCATAATCGATGACAGGGAATGCCCGTGACGCCGCGCCCGCTGAAATTCCAACTTTCCCATGCTGAAGAAATTGCGGCGGTTGTTGATGCCCGTGAGCTCATCAAGGGTCGCGAGAATCTGCACCTGGCCGAAGAGCTTGGCGTTTTCGATGGCGATCGCGGCCTGCGCGGCGAAGGCAAAGGCCAACTGCATCTCTTGGTTGTCGTAGGGCGCCGCCTCGATACGCTCCAGGAGCACGAGCCCGTTCACCATGCCCTGGTTGAAGAGGGGAACCACGAGCCATGCCTGAATCTCGGCGCCCGAGGTGAATTCCCGCAGGCTCGGGTCCTGATCGGGCCGATGGATGATCCGGGGCAGCCGATCCCGCGAAATTTCTTCAAACAGTTCGCGGTCCACGGCGGAAAAGGTTTGGTCCGCGAAACGCTCATCCTCGCGAAAGCCCCGGGTGAGCACGGGCTCCAATTGCTCGTTCTTAAGCAAAGTTACCATGGCGCGTTCGAAGGGCACGACCTCGGTCAGGCTCTCGAGAAACCGGGAGAGGACCTCCTCCATTTCAAGGGTGGAGGTAAGCGTCTCCATCAGCTTGCGAAGGTTCTCGGCAATTTTGCGGTTATGGCGTTCGGCCTCCAGGCGGCGGGCCTGGGTAATGGCCCGCTTGACCGCCTGCTTGAGTGTCAAAAGTGTTTTAGCCCGCGCCAGCAACTCGCGCTTGTCGAAAGGTTTGGCAAGGTAGTCATTGGCGCCGGCCTCCAAACCCGCGAGGAAGT
This sequence comes from Acanthopleuribacteraceae bacterium, assembly GCA_041940685.1. Taxonomy (GTDB): domain Bacteria; phylum Acidobacteriota; class Holophagae; order Acanthopleuribacterales; family Acanthopleuribacteraceae; genus JBGTRP01. The sequence goes on along the minus strand of JBGTRP010000461.1, from coordinate 1,851 downwards.
CCCGTGGCTGGTTCTTTGCGGTGAGAATGAGAATCGGAAGGTCGAAAAGGGAATGGGTTTCCCGGATTTTGCGGCATACCTCGTAACCGGAGAGCCCGGGCATCATCAGGTCCAGAAGGATCAGGTCGAAATCGGGCTCCCGCCGCACGGTCTCCAGCACCTCGAAGCCATTGGATACCGGGACTACCTCGTAATTGCGCAGAGAAAATTGATTGGCTAGGACCTGAAGATTTACCGGTTCGTCGTCGGCAACCAAAATCCGGAAGGAAGTGCCGCTCTTCAGGGGCTTGGGCATGGAAACTCCGGCCCGCAACTCGCTGTCTTCCCACGCGATGATGGAGTGCTTGGGCTGCTCCTCCATGGCTGGCCCTTTTTCCGTATCTCGCGGGTCGGCCTTGGGAAGGGTAAAGGTGAAGTGGGAGCCCTTTCCCGGCTCCGAATCCACCCGAATCGCGCCGCCGTGAAGCTGAAGCAGCTTGCGCGTAACCGCGAGGCCCAAGCCCGTGCCGCTGTATTTGCGAGTGGCGGAACCGTCCAATTGTTCAAAGGAGTTGAAGATATTTTGGAACTCTTGCTTGGGAATTCCAATGCCGGTATCCGATACGGTGATCTGGAGACTTCCCTCGTTTTCATCGGAGCTCACCCAGACCTTGCCCTCATCGGTAAACTTGATGGCGTTGCCGATCAGGTTGTGGAGGATTTGCTGCAGCCGGTTCTCATCCGCGACGACGAGGGGCAGGCCGTCGGGCAGTTGGTTTTCCAAAAGCAGGGGTTTTCCGCCCAACAAGGGACGTGACAGGCTGAGCACGATATCGACCAGCGGTTTTAGGTGCAATGGCTTGAGGCTGAGCTTGAGGTCGCGATTCTTCAGCTTGGAGAAATCGAGGATGTCATTGACCAGAGCGGAAAGGCGTTTGCCGCTGGATACCAACATGGATAAATTCCAACTTATCTGTTTGGAGAGCGGGCCGGCCGCGCCGTCGGCCAAGGACTCGGCGATGCCGATGATTCCGTTGAGTGGGGTCTGCAATTCATGGGAAATATTGGTGAGGAACTCGTCCTTCAGCCGGTCCATGCGTTTCAAATGCCGCACCAACTCCTTTCGCTCTCGCTCCTTCTCCCTGCGAGCGGTTTCGAATTCCCGTATTTGACGCACGTGGAACAGGGTTTTGGAAAGTGTTTTGCGCAAATCGTCAATGGAGATCGGTTTGATGAGAAAGTCAAAAGCGCCCGCGTTCATGGCCGCTCGGATGTTGTTCATGTCGCCGTATGCGGAAATAACGATCGTGCGAATGAGAGGGTAGCTGTTCTCCAACTCGTGAAGCAGGGTCAAGCCGTTCATTTCCGGCATGTTGATGTCGGAGAGAACCACCGCGGTATCCGGTTCTTCCTCCAGCCGGGCGAGGGCCTCCTTGCCATTGAGGGCAAAGGAGAATGCGTACTCCCCCCCTTGAATAGGCTCGCGAAACGCCTTGCGAATGATGAGCTCGAAATGAGGCTCATCGTCCACCACCAGGATTTTTTCCGTCATCCCTTCTCCAGAGTCGAGAATGAGCTTGGCCGCCAGAATGTTAGATCCCTGAGATTCCCGTGGGGCGAGAGCCGGATCTATCCACGGGCAGTAATGCCAGCATCCTCGATCGGGAAGCGGAGAAAAACCCGTGGAAGGTTGTCTGGCTGTATTTATATCCGCAACCCAAGGGGGAATCAACTCAATTATAGGCCAGGTAAGATGGTATCGGAATTGGAACCGTGACATTTCGCTGGGCGTCATTCCAGCCGCTCTGACTATATGCCGCGAGAACCCATGCATATCCAGGGTTTTTACTAATAATTGGTATATACGAATTT
>JBGTRP010000460.1:0-6215 GCA_041940685.1 Acanthopleuribacteraceae bacterium | reverse complement strand
CCGGCAATGTCCCGGTTCGCAACCGGAAATGACGGGCGTCAAGTGGCGGCCGGGGATCGAGCGCTTCCGTAATGGTTGGGGGCCGAGGTCGGTCGTGGAAAAAAGGAAGGCCCGGCTTGAGAAGAAGCCCGCTGCCATGTAGTGGCCTAGTTTTCCCGAGATCGTGAGTGTCGGGCTGAACTGGATGCCCTTTCGAAACACAATGCGGTGCTCCTATCCTTTGGGTGTGCCGAAATGCCATCGCAATCTGAGCGCCCGGGTTCGATAGGCAAGGGGTCCGGTTTCTTTTGGCGGGGCAATTTTGATAGAATGGCCCGATCATCTTGGACGCGATAGGGGTTGGCGAGGGCTTCCATGAGGCCGCAAGGTGAGGAAAGGCCGCATCAACCCCCTGCCCGGTTGAAACCGCGGTCACTTCGTCCAAGCTGTAGGGTGAGCTCGAAAAAAGGGAGATCCGAAACCGCGAGGGTTCGAGTTGGTGGATGGTTTCCCGTAGCGATTCCGACCAATCCCGGTGAAAGGAAGGCCGCAAATGAAAATGCCCCAGGGGCTTGAGAAAAAGCCCAGCGACCTCATTTTTCAGCCATTTCGAGATTTTTTGGAGCTGGAGAGCTCCGGCGGTATTGTCCTCATTGCAACCACGGTGATCGCGCTCGTGTGGGCGAACTCGCCCTGGGCGGAGAGCTACCACCATCTTTGGGAAATGACGGTGACCCTCGGAATCGGGGACTACGCGCTTTCCAAGCACCTTTCCCACTGGATCAACGACGGCCTGATGGCGATTTTCTTCTGCGTGGTAGGGCTTGAAATCAAGCGTGAAATCATCATCGGCGAGCTTTCCACCCTGCGCAAGGCCGCGCTTCCCATTGCCGCGGCAATTGGAGGAATGGTCGTTCCAGCCGGTATTTACATCATCTTTAACGCGGGCGGAGAGGGCATGCGCGGTTGGGGAATCCCCATGGCCACCGACATCGCCTTTGCACTCGGGGTGCTGGTTTTGCTGGGAACCCGTGCGCCGCTTGCGCTTAAGATCTTTTTGACGGCCCTGGCTATTATCGACGATATCGGCGCGGTATTGGTGATCGCCATATTTTACACCGAACATATTTCGCTTCAGGCCCTGGGATTTGGCGGCATTTGCGTCGTGCTGCTTTTGGCGATCAACAAGTTGGAGGTTCGCCATCCCATTCCCTATTTTATATTCGGCGTATTGCTGTGGCTGGCGGTGTTGAAGTCGGGTATCCACGCCACCATCGCGGGCGTGGTTTTCGCCATGATGGTGCCCGCTCGGTCGCGCATCGATTCGAAGAAATTTATTCAAGACAGCCGGGAAATTCTCGACGAGTTGGAAAGCGCCGGCGTCCACTCCGGCGCTGATAGCTTCGCGACCGAGGAAGAATTGGGCGCGCTCCACACGATCAAAGAGCTTAGCCGCGATTTGGAAACCCCGCTCCAGCGAATGGAGCACGAACTCCATTCCTGGACCACCTATCTCATCATTCCGGTTTTTGCGCTGGCCAACGCGGGTGTTGTGCTCGATTTCTCGCCTGAATTCCTCACCCATGCCGTGACCGTGGGCATCTTCCTCGGACTGGTGGTCGGCAAGTTTTTGGGGGTGGTGGGCTTTTCCTGGCTGGCCATCAAGATGGGGCTCGCGGATCGGCCGCGGGGCATACGCTGGCGCCATATCTGCGGGGTGGGCATGCTCGCGGGGATCGGTTTTACCATGTCCCTGTTCATCACCAACCTCGCCTTTCAGGAGGCGACGGTGATCCAAATGTCGAAGGTCGGCATTCTCGCGGGTTCCTTGGTTGCAGGGATCGCCGGCTATCTGTTCCTGCGGCATTCCCTGAAAAAGGATGAAATTGAAGGCGTTGTCTAAGGCCCTGGTCCAATTCAAGTCGCCTGGCGGTTTTCTTTTGAGTTTCCTTGGACCGCGCCGCTGTCCATAAGGAAAATGCCTCTCCGAAAGGCGCTCCGGGGTGAAGCCTTGCGCTTCAGGGTCAACCGGTAGACGATGTACCCCGTTCCCACGAAGTACCAGGTCGCAATTTGGGTGAAGTGGTTGACGAAAATAGAAATCGTCGTGCAGAAACTCAAGAGCGCCGCGAAATAAACGGAAAACAGGCTCTTGCGGTTGCGCATGAAGAGGTAGGCCGCGGCGCAGACCAAACCCATCAGGAAGGGACCGATGAGGGCTCCGGCAAGGCCGAAATCCCGGTAGAACGGCTCCAGGTACGTGCAGGCGTTCAACTCGATCGGCACTCGGTAGAACTTGCCCACGATTTCTTCCCGCTCAAAGTCGGGCAGGACTACCTCGATCAGCTTGACCACGGGCTCGAAGCTGTTTTTGCCGTAGGCGAGTTCCCGCTTGTCTTCCAGAAACGCCTGCAGCACCGGAAAGCTGCCTGTCAGGTAGATATAGGGGTCGACCAGCGGCGCCCATTCCTCGGAGATGCGGACGTACTCCATGTTGTCCTCGAAGGCCTGCTTTTTGTAGATCTTGGCGATCAGCAGGAAGAACAGCAACAAAACCGAAAGGGTGCCGACCACTCCCAGAATTACCTTGGGCGTGAGGTTGATCCTGGGGTAGAGGTAAACCACGATAAAGAAACTCCAGATCACCATATAAAAAAAGCGCGTGCGGTCGGTGGTGACGAAGGTGGTGGCCAGCGCCCAGAGCATGATCAAAATGACCCATTTGGCCGGCTTTTTATACAGCACCAAATACATCAGGGAAAGCACGAAGTTGGAGACGTTCAAAATATTGAAAAAGCCCAGGTACTTTACGTTGCTGTGCAACTCTCGGGCCTCGCCCGGCGCCTCAATAAAAGTGGTGAGTCCGATCTGGGATTGCAAATGGGCGAGTTGGAGCACGAATCCAAAGATTCCCAACAGGAACATCAACAAGAGCACCAGTTCCAGCTTGCCACGGCCGATGTGGTCAAACTCAGGATCGCGCAGCAGGGCGCGCGGCCTGGTGAGACCGTAGGCGAGCACGCAACAACCACCGCCCATAAATCCCGCGTAACCCAAGGCGATCGCGGACCAAGCCTCCACTCCCACCGGATGATAGGCGATCCAGTCCAGCGTCAACGCGCCCAGGGCGAAACACCAAAAGAAGTGGTAAATCGCGGGAGGGGTGAAGTAGTCCCCCAAAAGTCTCTTGGAGAGGAGAAGCCCCAGCGGTGAGAGGATCAATAGGGTAAATGCCAGCATGGACGGAATCCGGGCGTTGGAATGAGACTTGGGAGGAGTGCGATCCGGATCATCTGGCCCGGCGCTCCGACCTCTCCGCGCCGAGTTTGGCGAACCAGCGCATGGCGCCCGGCCGCGGACGGGCCATTCTAGCACGAGGCGTTGTGGCCCAATATTCGTCTTTCTGCTCGATCTCTTTCCATGCCTAAAGGCTTCCATCCCGGGCGACGCGGAGGGGCGAGGCCCGCCTCGCCATAACGGCCCAATTTCCCCGCATGCCACCCCTCCGCGGCGCATCTGCTATAATGCGCTGCCGGCAGGGAAACATGGGGGGAATGCCAAGCCATGAACGATAAAGATTTATTGTCCGTATCCGATTTCTTGGTGGTGCTGATTAAAGGCAAGTGGCTTTTGATCGGCGTCTGGCTGCTTGTGATGGGCGCGGTCATCGCCTACCTGCTGTTTGCCAAGAAAACCTACCGGCTGCAGGGCACCATCTACGTGGGGCGTTTTCAGGAGATTTTGCTGGAAGAAGGCGAATTCGTGGCCCACAAGCTCGAGGACTACAGCTTCATCAAGAGGGCGCTGAACCGCGCCGGTCTGGAGTTGGACGTTCCCGTCGCCCGGGTGCAAAAAATGATTCGCACCGATGTGCTCAATGAAATCAAAAAAATCAAGGATGTGGGTCTGGTCCAATTGACGGTGGAATTCAAGGACCAGCGTCTGACCCATGAAATCTTTAAGGCGCTCACGGACCAACTGATCGCCGAGCATCTCCAGTTGCTGGACGCCTCCAGGAATGTTTTTAAGGAGATGGAGCGGCTGTTTTGGGAAAGCGAGGAGCGTTTGCGGGAGACCCTCATCAAGGATGAGGGCTTTGCCTACGAGGCGCAACCCGACCTCTCCCGGGATGAATCCGTTCCTTCCAACCTCCTCATGCGGCACACGATTTCGGAAAAGCAGGAGTTTTGGCGCCAACTGATCAAGGATATCCATTACATCAAAATCGAGGGCGATTCCGCCACCAAGAGCTACAACACCAAGTTGGCCGCCGAGCCCGAGACTCCCGATGAGCCCTACAAACCGAAGGTTCTGCTGACCTTGGTTTTAGGGGCCGTGATCGCCACGGTGTTCGCCATCCTGTTTACCTTTGGATGGTACTTGTTCAAGACCGAGGTTCGGCCCAGGCTGAAAGAAGCCTAAGCCATGCCGGCGCCCTCAAGCCGAGGAGTCCTTGTCCAACTCGGCCTTGAGGCCCCTCGACATCAGCTCGCGAAGCGCCTCCCGGGGCGGCAGTCCTTCGTGCAGGATGCGGTAAACCGCCCTGGTGATGGGTAACTCTACGCCCAGCCTCCGGCCCAGTTGATAGGCTGCCCGGCAGGTTTGCACACCCTCGGCCACCATGCCCAACTCTTCGAGGATGGCCGGCAATTTCAGCCCCTTCGCGAGGGCGAGTCCCACCTGGAGATTGCGGCTGAGCGTCCCCTTACAGGTGAGAATCAGGTCTCCCATGCCGGCGAGTCCCGCGAAGGTTTCCCGTTTTGCGCCCATGGCCACGCCCAATCGGGCCATTTCGGCCAAACCGCGAGTGATGAGGCCCGCGGTCGCGTTGTCCCCCAAATTCAGCCCACTGGCCATGCCGCTGGCAATGGCGATCACGTTCTTCAATGCGCCCGCGAGCTCGACGCCCACCACGTCCTCATTGCGGTACATGCGGAAGTTGGGGCAATTGAGCGCCGCTTGAAGCTTTTTGAGGGTGGGGCCGTGGCGGCCGGCCAGGACCACCGTGGTTGGTTTGTCCTGGGCTACCTCGCGCGCAAAGCTCGGCCCGCTGAGGACAAATACGCGATCCTCCCAGGATTCGCCCAGCCTATCCAGCACGATGGCGCTCGGGAGTAGGAAGGTTTCCAGCTCGATTCCCTTGGATAAAAGCAGCAGTCGGTGCAGATCTGGGTCCAGTAAGCGCTGGACCTTGCCCAGGAGCTCCCGGTAGGTTTGCAGGGGCACCGCCAGGCAAAGCAATTCACTTTGGCGGCAGGTTCTGGCCAGGTCGTCGCTGAGCTTGAGATTGGCGGGAAAGGGATGAGCCGGTAAGTAGCGGGTATTGCGGTTCTCCTGCCTGAAGGTTTGCACCAACTCCGAATTTCGCATCCATAGCCGCACCTCGTGTCCTTCCTTGGCCCAAAGGATGGCCAGGGCCGTTCCCCAGGAACCACCGCCCAAGATTCCCAAACGCATGCCCCCCCCCTTTCTCTGACGCGATCCTTTCCTTAATGGATGGGTGGCAAGTATAGCAATCGTATTCTCGGCAATGCTAGTCCCCATATCGTGAATCACGAGGACCCCGCGGGGAACGGCCTTCCCTCCGGATCAAAGAATTTTCTCGTCGAAAAAGATGGTAGGCATCGCTTGGTTTTTAAGGTTACAATTCCAGCCATGAAAATATTATCGTTTTTTTGGATTTGTTTGACCCTGAGCCTAGGCGCTCGGGCCGTAGATTTACTCTATTACCTGGGCAAAGATACTACCTACAACCCGTCCATCCCCACACCGGAAGAGGCGTTGGGTTATCAGGTCGGCGAATGGCATGTGCGTCACGACCAACTGGCCGCCTACATGTCCATGGTCGCCGAGAACTCCGACCGGGTCCAGAAGACCGTGATTGGTAAAACCCACGAGCAAAGGCCGCTGATTCAGTTAATCATTTCCTCTCCGGAAAATTTAGCGGATCTGGATGGCATTCTTCAGCGGCGCGCCACACTGATTCAGGGCGGCAATGTGGATTTGGAAAACCTGCCCCTGGTGGTTTGGTTGGGCTACAGCGTCCACGGCAACGAACCCAGCGGCGCCAACGCTTCTCTGCTGATGGCCTACTATCTCGCCGCCGCCAATGGGATCGATCAGTTGCTCAAGGAAGTAGTGGTCGTGTTAGACCCATGCCTAAATCCCGACGGGCTTAGCCGCTTCGCGCAATGGGCCAACATGCACAAGGGCAAGAATCTGGTCGCCGACCCCAA
>JBGTRP010000459.1:0-6241 GCA_041940685.1 Acanthopleuribacteraceae bacterium | reverse complement strand
CCGCCCACCGAACCGACGGCGGCCACCGCCTCATCGACGGCACCGACCTGGCCCGTCTTGCCCAGGACCTGGCCACCGCGCCGGGTGGGGACGGCACCGCCATGTCGGCCCGCAACCGCTTCACCGTTGCCTGAAGGTCGGCGTCGAGGGCGGAGTGTTGGGCCATGCCCACATCGGCGTCGAAAGGGTGGAGCCGGCAGCGGAGGGGGGCGGGGAACAGAAACCGGGGCAGCCTGGAAAAAATGTGGAAACAAAGATCAGGCCGTTGGGCCGACCATGCCTCCATAATGGCGGCCGAGCGGGTGGCGTGGCCAAACCCGTGGGGGGTGATGAACCAGGCGATGTTGATGCTTGCCCCCATGCGTCATTCCGGTTCGGGATTCTCGGAATCGGCCGCCAGAAATGCGGACAGACGCGTCACTTCCTCGGGAGATAATAGGCGCGGGAACTTGCGCTGGCCGCCTTCCTCCCGTCCCAGCGCCCGCAGCAGACCCGCGCGATCCGGCGTGTGCAGATGGGCGGGCGAATGAATGCGGCCGTCGCCGCGGTAATCGTCATAGTCCTGATTGTGGTCGCGAAGGTTCCTGTCCAGGCGTTCAAGCCAGCCCGCATCCATGGGTCGTTCGCTGATCAGGAACCAGACATGGCGGCGGTTCTCCACATCCGGGCCCATACAAAAATCCGCGACCGTGGGTTTCATGAGCGACATGGCCCGTTCCAACTCTTTTTCGGTGACCTTTTCGTCGAATGCGCTGGTGGTTTTGTCCCTGGAAACATAATCCAGGATCAGGGGCCTGGTCTCGCGAAAGACCACGACATCGCCGATTCGGTAGCGCCACAGGCCCGAGCAACTCGTCACGATGAGGGAGTAGGGGAGCTGGGCCTGCACCTCGCTTGAGCGCAGCACGGCGCCGTTGGGCGCCTCGAACTCATAGAACACCTGGTAGCCTTCCTGAAAACGCATGCCCGCCTCGCCGGGCGCCTGATAGGCGGCAATACCGGTTTCAGAAGCCGCGTAGATTTCCAGAAATTGAACGGACTCGCCCACAAGGGCGCGGATTCGGTCGTGATAGGGCCGCATCGACATGCCGCCGTGGATCAGGAACCGCAGGTGCGGCAAAACCTCGGACAGGGGGGCTCGCGCCTGTTCCGCGATGGCCTCCAGGAGGGTGAGCTGCCAAATGGGAATGCCGGAAATTCCTCCGATCGGAGTATTGGAAAGGCAGAGCTTCACCAGCGCGTCCAGTCTTCGTTTCCAGGGCTCCAGGGCCGAAACTTCCCGCGAGGGAAGGCTTAAAAAGTCCAGCATGCGTGGGGCCAGGTACTTGGTGAGGCCGCTCATGTCTCCGCAAAGCGCGCCGTTTTCGTTGCGTTCGATGCGGGTGCTGCCGCTCATGTAGAGGGTTCTCTCCCGCACCGGGTTCATGTCCCGGGCATGCTGGAGGGCGAAGGCAAAAAAGTCGAAAGCCGCCTGGCGGTTGACCGCGGCCATCTGTTTGGAATAGGGGATGTATTTGGTGCGCCCACTGGTGGTGCCCGAGGAAAGGCAGAACATATCGATCCTACCCGGCCAGGCCACATCCACGAGCGGACGGACGCCCTGCTCCGCGAGCGGGCTGTCCTCCCCCAACCAATCAACCCAGGCTGGATAGTCAAGGATCGGAATCCGTTTGATGAACTCGGGATAGGGGTCCGCATTTTGCGCGAGGTCCGCAAATCCGTATTCGCGACCGAATCTCGTTTCGCGGGCGGCTCCGATCAATGCCCGAAGGGTCCGCTCCGGCGCCGGGTGTTCCAATTTCGCAATTCGCCTCGCGGCCCATCGGTTGGAGACCCGGCGGATCGCCCTGGAGAACGGGCTCACAATGCGGTCCGCGTGAGCCATGGTTCCAGATGATCGCCAAAGCGGGCCGCTTGAAACACGAGATCGGAATGGGTGACCTTGCGGGTATCGCTCTTGCTGTACACAAACTCTACCTGACCGTTGGGGAAAATGCTCTGAAGATGTTCGATCTTGGAAAAGTTGTGGAAGGTGGGGGAAGAGGGGGCCAGCACATCGTTTTCCCCTTCCGCGAAAAGGACCAGCGTGGGAATGCTGGATAGGAAACCGCGGGTCATGGGTGGGGCGTTCTTGAGCTCCAGGAAACGGGTGAAGTAGCCCTGGTAGTCGGAAGGCTGCATGTGGAAGACGCCCAGCACGTCATCCTCGATGGCGAAAATGGGAATCAGGTCCTTGGACTCGAATTTCATCAGGTCCCTGCCAGAGGTGAACATTTTCTTGAACACGCTTTTGGCCCGATCCATGGCCTTGATGATCGCTTCCGGAGATTCATGGTCGACTCGCGTGAGATCGGAAAAGACGCGGCCCACCAGCGTTTTTTGCCTTTCCACCCTGGGTTCGACCAGATCCTCCTGGCAGAGAACCGGGCTGATGAGCACAATGCCGCGGATATCCAGCTGGTTGGAGAGATCGTTCTCGCGCAGCCATTCCAGGAAAGAAATGATGATGTGGCAACCGAAGCTGGTTCCGATCAGGAAGGGAGAAGACTTCTTGCCGGCCTTGAGCTTGCGTTTGTTGATGCCGCGAATGGTGTCGAAGGTCTGGTGGAAAATGGTCGGCTTGTAAAAGCAGAGAGTTGGGTAGTTGAGGTAATAGAGCGAACCGAACTTCAGGAAACATTTGCGCAACAGAAAAAAGGCCTCGTTGCCATCGGGTACGAAACCGGGGAAAAGCAGTGAGGGCGTGGTGCCCAGCCGCATGTTCTTTTCTTTAAAAATAGGGCAATTGGACATTTCGTAGGTGAATTTGTCCACGGGAAAGTCGCGCCGAAAGGCATGGGTGGGCGAATGCTCGCGGACCTTGGGTACGAAGGGTTTGATGCGGCGGTCCAAGTATCGCTTCACGATCTTGGCCCACATCAGATTCTCCGCGATGCGGGAGATCGCTTCCGCGTCGAGGGCGCCCCTGCGCTTCTCGATGCGGGCGATCTTCTCGTTGATGAGGTCGCGGACCTTCTCCACCTTCAGGAAGCCCGTATAGTCGAGAAACTTACAAATCCAACGAACCTTGGCGTTTCTGGTGTAACAAACTTCGAAATAACTTTCCATAACAGGGCTATTGACCGGAAATCTTTTCGAATATTTCACCCGTCAGCTTGGTTTTTAGGGCTTCCCAGACCATGGAGCGCACATGGTCGTCGGCGTTTTGAGGGGCGATAATGCCCAGGGGAACCCGGGCCCCGCCGGCGCGGGTTTTTGCTCCGGAATATTGTTCGCCGAAAATAGCGTGGCACAGGGAGTTGAGACTCAATGACTTGTTCACCGTACGCAAACTGGCCACCAAATGATCGTCAATAATGCCGAAGACCACTACCGTCTCGATGCCTTCCATGCGCAGGAGCTTGTCGGCCATAAATGCGAGGCTGTCGCGGCGGTCCGCCTTGAGGTATTCGAGCCCGGTGACCAAAACGGAGCCGACAATCTGCTTGTTTTTAATGGCAATTTCTTCCAATTCGAAGAAGTACCGGGGAATGGGGTAGTCGCGAATTTCGGTCATGACGTTGATATCGATTCGCTTGATCAGGTAGAGGAAGCAATCGATATCCAACTGGCGCGTGCTTTCGGAAACCAGGTTTCCCGTATCGCTCTCGATGCCGAACAACAGCGCCGTGGCCACATTGGCTTCTTCCTCTACCTCGGGATCGAGATCGTACCCGAGTTTGATGATGTATTCGCAAATAATGGTGGCCGTGGCGCCGACCAGGCGGATGTCCTTCAATAAGAAGTCGCCTTCCGGATTGTCCTGGTGATGGTCGATGATGATGTCGGGGTGGAAGTCGGCGCTTTGCAGGTTTTTCTTTCCGGGACTGGCCACGTCGACCAGGATGCGCAGGGCCAGGTCCCTGTAGTCTCTGCCACTGTCAACCCGTTTCATGCCCAAGTTGAGCAGGTTGACGAAGGTGCGGTTTTGCGGATGAGAGATTTCGCCGCCATGGAAGATCTGACAGGAAAGGCCGGAATTGATTTTTCGGATCAGCCAGGCAAGCGCAAAGGCGGACCCAATGGCGTCCGGGTCAGGGTTGTCCTGGGTGAAGATCCCGATTTTTTCTCCGCTGGGCAGAGAGGCCAGCGCATCTTTCAACACCTCGTGGGGCGGGCGCGCCGGGCTGGCGCCGTCGGCTTTCCGTAATGGTTCGATGTTACCCATAATACCTCTCGAAGCACCTCGTCGCGGGCCCATTTTAACATGAAGCGCGGGGGACGATCCCTTATTTCTCACGCCGCGGCCATGGCAGACGGGAAACGCGCAGCAGCTTCAGAAAAAGAATGTAAATCAATATAGAGCTTAGCACCTTGAAAATCAATGTGGGCGCATCCAGAATGCGATAGCGGATGGGCAGCCAGAGTGGGAGGAAGGCGAGAGCGGATAGCGTGATTTTGGCCAGTTCCAAATTGAGCCAAGCGGGCCAGGTTAAACGAAAGCGCGCGCGGATTTGGGTCATTCCCACGAGGAACAGCGACCAGGAAGAGATCAGGGTGGCCAAGGCGATGCCGCAATGGGCCAGATCGCTTTCGAAGTGGCGCGGCAGCAAAATGCAGCCCGCGATATTCACCACGGCCCCCGTGGCCGCGATAGCCACCGCCAGACGGACCCGTTTATAAGCGTAGAAAGTTTGGCTGGTAATGCGGTACCAGGACACCGGCACCAGGGCCATGCCGTGAAACACCAGCGCCGAAGCGGTCAGGTCCAGGCTGCGCTGGTCGAAGGCGCCCCGCTGGAAGAGCAGCGAAATGACGGAGGGTCCGGCCAACATCAAACCCAGGGCCGCGGGAATGGTGATCATACTCATGATGGCCAAGCCGTTCCACAAATTCTCCTGCAATGCCCCGTGATCCGCGCGCGAGCGTTGCCGGGCCATTACCGGCAGCATCGAGGTGCTCAGGGCCACGGTGAACACGCCCAGCACCAACTCGATCAGCCGATTCGAGTTCTGCAACGCGATGGCCGCGCCCTCCAAAATATTGATGGCGATCATGCTGCTGACCAGGATGTTGACCTGCACAATGCCCGCGCTGAAGGTGGTGGGCAGCCACAAACGCGCGGCCTCTCTGGTTTTTGCATTCCAGAACCCGAGCATTGGCGTGAGGCGGAATCCCAGTCGGTACAAATGCAGCCACTGTAAGCCGAATTGCAGGAATCCCCCGCAAAGCACGCCGGCGCACATGCCCCAGATTGGGTTGTCCTGCCAGTTGCGCAGCCAAAAGCCGAAGCCGATGATGCAAATGTTGAGCACAATGGGGGTTGCCGCTGAAAGCGCAAAACGGTTGTGAACATTGAGCACGCCCTGGCAAACCGCGGCGAGACTGATAAAAATCAGGTAGGGAAACATCAACTGGGTGGGAAGCACGATGCGGGCGTATAAATCCGGATCGGGGCCCTCGCCGGCGGGAGCGGCAAGCTTCAGCAGGAATGGCAGAATTTTGGGCAACAACAGCACCAATAGCGATACGATCAGGCTGGCGAGAAGCAGGATCAGCGAAAAAAAAGAGCGAATGAATTCCCTGGAGGCGCGCTCGCGCTCGGTTTCGCTGAGCTCGGCCAAAAGCGGCACGAAGGAGGATGTCATGGCGCCCTCGGCGATCAGGCGGCGAAACAGATTGGGGATCATAAAGGCCATGGCCCAGATGTCCCCTAGCCGGGTGGTGCCCAGCAGGTAGGCGGTCAATTGATACAGGTTCGACGAATGCAATCGATGCCGGTCGTAGTTGGTCACGAGCGCTGACTTGTAGAACTTGCAATCCAGGATCGTCTTCCGCGACGGCCGCTGCAGTGTCACATCGGTGACCATCGTCGGCAACACTTCGTCAACTTCGTCGCCCAGGAACATTTCGCCGGTATAATCCCACAAGTCGTCCAACGCGGTCTGCATGCGGCCGTGGCTTTCGTCGGTTCCATCCCCAAGGCCGACCACAGTGCTCGCCGAGCGTTCCAGATGATACGCCGCCTCTTTCGAGGCCTTCGCGGCGATTTCCGCGACGCGTTCGTCTGTCGAACTCATCAACTTGCCCAGCATTATTGTTTGCCATGCATCGAAAAGGAACTGGCGCATGATGGTTTTGCCAAAGTCGCCGTTGGGGCGTTCGACCAGCAGCAAATTGCGGAAATCCCAAGCGTCGCGCAGAAATGCCAGATCGTCGGCCGAGCGGTCTTTGCCTTCAATCTCACCCGCCAAGCCAAGCC
>JBGTRP010000458.1:0-6242 GCA_041940685.1 Acanthopleuribacteraceae bacterium | reverse complement strand
GACGGCCTTACCGGAGAGCGCGTTTAGATAGACGGGCAAGGTTGCGGTCAGGGTTTTACCTTCACCGGTTTTCATCTCCGCGATGGCGCCCCTGTGCAGCACGATGCCGCCCAAAATCTGAACATCGAAGTGCCGCATGCCTAGGGACCGCTTGGAGGCCTCCCTTACCGTGGCAAATGCTTCCGGCAACAGATCATCGAGGCTTTCCCCGTTGGCAATGCGCTCCTTGTACTCCACGGTTTTGGCCTTGAGCTCCTCATCGGAAAGGTTCAGAAATTGGGGTTCGAGACTTCCGACCCGCTCGACCAGGGGCAACATTTTTCTCAATTCCCTGTCGTTTTTACTTCCGATGACCTTTTTGACAAGACCCAATACCATCGTCGCGCACTCCACGTCTTTTCGAGCGGTTTCCACCAAGCGCCATATTGGTCAAACATGCCAAGGCGCAAAAAGGACGGCAGGGGCCATGCTAACAGAAAACAGCGGACAGGTCGACCGCTTCTTAGCCGCCGGAGTAATGCGGCGGAAGCCCTGGGCCATGGATTGCGAAACGATGCGTTCTTTGCAGGGGCTATGGCCGCCAACGTCTTCTCACGCGGACAGGCCCCATGGCCAATGCCTGGGTTCAGGGAATGTCTAGACGCTCGTTTCCCAGATTTGAGGTTCCGCCCGACTGCCCGAACACGAGTGGAATGTAAGAAAGATACCCAGTCGGGGGCGCCCCCGGCTTTCCAGAAAACAAGATTCCAGAGGCCAGATTCAAGCGGGAAAACGCGGCATTCCTTGCATCTGGTCGCTGGAATCCACCGGCGTCGCATTTCCAAACGCCGCATAACGGCGAAAGGGTTTGTTCGCTATAGGGGCTAGAACTGGCTCACGTCCCGAATGATGTATTTCATGGGATTGATAGCCTTTTCGTCCTTGATGATCTCGTAGTGGAGATGAGGCGCGGTCGAGCGACCGGTGCTACCGATATAGCCGATCAGGTCTCCCCGCTTTACGCGCTGTCCCTTGGACACATTGAAACGGGAGAGGTGGCCGTATTTGGTCTCGATGCCATTGCCGTGATTGACCACCAGCAGGTTGCCGAAACCGCCCTGGTACCCTCTGTAGGAAACCACGCCGCGGGCCGGCGCGTAAACCGGGGTTCCCTCATGGGCGGAAATGTCCACGCCATTATGCCAGGTTCGTTTTTGCGTGAAAGGGTCCCGACGGTATTTGAAGCCGCTTGAGATCCAGCCGCGCGCCGGCATGAGGGAGGGGGTGGAGTCCAAAAGATCCGTTTGCGCCTGAAAGGCCTCGTCCAGGGTGTCGAATCGTTCTTCCAGCAGTTTCGCCTTGTGCTCCAGCAAGCCCAAATCATAACGGAGGTAGCGGTTGAGTTCCTCCTCAAACAACTCCGGGCCGCCGACGCCGTCCGCCTCGAAGCCCGAGGGCTCCACGCCCACGAACTGGGCCAGCTTGACGGTTTTCTCATCGAACAGATTGAGCTTGCGCTCCATTTCAATAGAAGCTTCCAAATAGCGGTCGTTCGCCAGCTTCAGCGATTCATTTTCTTTCTTAATCGAGACGAGTTCGGTTTGGTTGGCCACGTTCTTTACCAGCACGCCCACCATCGCTACCGCCGCGCAAATGCCCGATACGAAAAGCGTGGCCAGCAGGAGCACCGCTTTTTTGGAGATAGTGAACTGTTTGTGACCCGCGTTATCATCGCCGAAGACAATAATGTTGTAAGCTTTGTTTTTCATACTTTCCGATACCTGTCCACTCGATATTGAGCTCACCGGCATGGGTAGAAGATGTTGCCGGGAAACATCCCATCCCGGTAAGGGGGGAGGTGAGATTCCACAAGCATGGAATGGTTCTTCCTCAGCCGAAGACAAAGATCTAGATTCCAGGGATCTGTCCGTATTCGCCGGCGCCAGTGGATCAAACCAGAGGCCGGCAGATACCGAAGGATACCCCTTACTCCACACCAACGCTCAATATGAGCGCGGCGAAGGAATCAAATACCACAAATCCGCTCGGGACCCTAATCTTTTTTCAGCAACGTATCATTTAAACAAAAAAGAGACTGGGAACACCAGCCTTTGTTGATTTTTGCGCCAATTTTCTTGCTAGAACCAGGCAGGGAAAAGCTTGTAGCGGGTGAAATGGCTGAAGAAGGGCCACGCGAGGAAACTCAATCCTCGTCTTCCAGATCCTCGTCCTCTTGGGTTTCCAAATCGTTGGGAATGCCCAAAAGCTGGCAATAGCCGCCATAAATGGTGAGCTGGGCCTTTTTCTCATTCTGCAGGCCGGCCAACCGTTCCTTGATCTCGGCGAGCTCTCTTTCGATTTGTGACTCGATTCTTTGGATATCATCACGCGTTTCATTCATGAGCTCTTCAAATTTGGCTCTGCGGTCCACATCCATGTATCAACCTCCGGTACCCTCGCATAAATTTCAATTTTATTGACGGCTGCCAACAAGGAGAGGGGTTATCTTATCATTTTTCCCTGCAAACAAAACAGGATTTCTTGGGAAAGGCCGAAGAGGCCTCCGGCATGGAACGACCGAATCGATCGGGCTTTAAAAACCTTGGCGCTGCCGACTCAGGGCCGCTATCCATTGTCTTTTTTGGGGTCCTTGGAGCCGGTGCGCTCTCTCAATTTCCGGAGTTCCTCCAATTTGTTCTGCCGCTCCTCTTCGAGGCGCTTCAGTTCTTCATCATCCTCGCTCTGTGGCGCGCTATCCCCTTCCCCAACTCCTGCCGAGATTTCCTGGTCGGCCCCATCGGGCGTAGCGGGCGTTTCCGTCGGACCCGCGGCGGGTGGAGAGGCCGCGTCCGTCTCGCCGGGCGTGGCGGAAGGCGGCATGGTCCGCGCCCCCGTGTCCGGGAGGCTTCGCGTGGGAACCGGCTCTCCCCGCGAGAGAAACAACCAAGTGGCAAGGGCCGCCAGGGCCACCAACACCACAAGCGCCACCACGAGTTTGGTTTTGCCGCCACCGGCGGGGCCTGAAGGGCGGGACGTGAGAACCGCGGCGGATGAGGCATCCGGGAGCACCACCGGCGGTCGCCGTTTGGGAGGCGGCGCCTGTGCGCCTTGATCCAACTTGCGGATCTTGGAGGCGTCCCGCTCGGCCACGAGCTTGGCAAATTCCGCGACCTCCGATTCGTTGATATGAATTTTTTCGCGTTTGAGAAACTCTTTGAGCGCGTTTTCCAGCGCCTTGGCGTCCTCGTAGCGTTGATCCGGATCCCGGCTGAGCGCCTTGAGCAGGATCTCCTCCAAGCCGGGCGGAATGGCAGGGTTAATCTCTCGAAGCCTTGGAATCCGCGCTTCGCGAACGCTTTTGAGGATGGAAAGCTCCGAATCGCCCAAAAATAATTTGCGCCCCGTCAATGCCTCGAACAGCAAATTGCCCAGGCTGAAAATATCGGAGCGTTTGTCAATTGGTTTTCCGTCAGCCTGCTCCGGAGACATATACAACAACTTACCCTTGAGCGAGCCGGCGATGGTTTCCGTGGCCTTTATGCTTGCCTTGGCGATGCCGAAATCGACCAACTTGATTTCACCCTCGGTTGAAACGAGGATATTTTGAGGCGATACATCGCGATGGACGATATGTAAAGGGAGATTGTCATAGCCCTTTTTATTATGCGCGTAGTGCAGGGCGTTGCACAGTTTCATGCCAATGAAGGCGGCAACCTCGGGGGGCATGGTGACGCCAAGCTCGCTACTGATGTTGAACAGGGTTCGCAGATTGTGTCCGGAAACGTACTCCATGGCAATAAAAAAGGAGTCCGCCATTTTGCCAAGCTCGTAAATTTGGGCAATATTGGGGTGGGTGAGATTTGCGGCGACCTTGGCCTCATCGATAAACATGGAAATAAATTCCTCGTTGTCACCGAGATGGGGAAGAATTTTTTTAATGGCAACGATTTTTTCAAAGCCCTTCTCACCGATCAACTTGGCTTTCCACACCTCCGCCATACCGCCCGCGGCGATTTTGCTGATCAATTGGTACTGGTTGGTTCCCGATGCATGAGCGGTGTCTAAATATCCGCGCCCGCGGCCGGCGCCGGCTTGGCCGCCGTCGATGTCTTCTCCCGAGAGCTGAGGCAGGGGTTGGGTGGAAAAGATCTGATCGTCCCGCCCCTCCTCGGCCAGAAGCGCCATCTCCGCCTCACGGCCGGTTCCACCGGCCGGGTCGGAAATCCGGTTTTGGCCCGCGGCGGTAAACTCCTCTTCTTTCACCCTTCCCGACTCGATATCGTCAATCAGGGCGCCGAAAATATCGCTGCTGGTCAGACGCGGCCCTTCCTCGGATTCACCCTCCTTGTTTTTTTTGTTTCCATCGGAGGTGACTTTCAAGCGCGCGGCGTCGGGAGCGGAAGCGGCCTTTTTGGCCTTCAGTTCCTGTTTGATTTTCTCCATTTCACGGCGGAGATCCTCAGGACTTACGCGTAATGAAGCCGTTTTTCCCGAGTCATCCACGCTCCCGCCGTTTTTTTGGCCGCTCGCGAACATACGCGAGCGGCGCGAGTCCGGGGCAACGGGCCCAACGCCTCGTTTCCCCGAGGAAAATTCCAATCCCTCAAGGCTGTTCTCCAAGATCTGGCTAAAATCGCCGGAGGCCTCGTCCATGGAGGCGCCGCGTCTTCGCTCGGGTTTTCCCTTTTCAGCGGAGGGGAAGGTCCTATTTGCCGCTCCCGGCCTTGAGGGTTTTTTCGCGGAACTCAATCCCGCCTCCCAAGGGTGTCGCTGGCCTGGAGCGGAGCGCTGTCCGGGAGGTTTGAATCGGCCATGAACCCCCTCCCGCGGGTACTCGGGTCAGCCCCGGGTAACGCCATGGAAGAGGGCTGGTTTACATAGCGAAAAAAACCCATGCGCCGCTCGAAAAGGATAAACCATTTGTCGCCAGGCATCATCTTGCGCTCAACCCCGTGAAAAGCTCGTACAATAGGACAAACTAAGCCTAAACCATAGCATAAGAGCCGATCTCCTGCAAAATAACCCGGGCCCCGCAAAAGCGGTTTGGGGTTCGGATTTTAAGGGACGGACCTTCAATTGGAAGTGGATTCGAGGCCAGGGGGAATGCGGCTAAGGACGAAAAAAATCGCATCGCATAGTCTCGGCCCCTCGACGTCTTGTTTGGCGGGAGGGCGTGGGTCCGGGTGGGCCAAGTACGGCCGAACCGGGCAGGGCGCGGCGCGGACGTGGGGATCGGGGGAGAGTGGGCGTGGAAACAATGTATAATGGCTTGCCTCGGGGTCATCGGCACAGGGATCGAAATGAACGCCTTCTGGTTCTCGATCGGAGGCCCGTCGACGGACGCCATGTTGCATGGGAGTGAGATTCCTTGTTTTTCGCCCTCCATTTGATTTTTTGGGCCCTACCCGGCCCCCGGTTGAGCGACCCGGTCCCGCTCCAGCCCGAGGGCGGAACCATTCGGGGCGAGGTCGTTCAGTTCCGGCTGGAACGGTGGGACTGCCGCATCCGACCCCTGGACCACGAGGCGTTCATGGCCCATATGACCGGTCAGGATGTGTCCCGCGAATGGCTTCGCCAAAGCGGTTTGGAGAAACGCCTGCAGACCATGGTCGTATTCTTGATCGAGCTGGAAAATCGGTCGGAGGAACCGCTGATCTTCAACCCCGACCAGGTGTTGCTTCGCGCGCGCAAGGGGCCGGTTGGAACCCAGGTCGACATGGCCGGGTTCTGGCCCTCGGCAACGGCAGGCAATCCCGCTCAGATGGAAACGTTCGCCCGTATCTTCCAACGCGGCACCGTGGAGGTCACGAGCAACCGGCCGCATCGCCAACTCGTGGTCTTTCGACCGCTGGGGAAGAAATTCCCACGCCGCATCCAACTCAACCTTCAACGTCTTTACCACGGAATCCTGTCCACCAATATTGAATGTCAATTCCAGGTCGAGTACCCCAAATGAGGGTGGGGTTCCGCGAGTCATGGGTTCTGCTGTTGATGCTCGGCCCGCTCTGGGCGCAGCGGGAGACGCCGGTCGATGGGCAAACCGACAATCTCAAAATCGAGAATCAGGGCACGCTCATTATCTCGCCGGATGGAGAGCGCATCATTCGCGGCAATGTTCGGATCACGCTTCCAGGCGTGTTTCTGCTGACCGCGGATGAGGCGATTCTCGATTCGAATTCGGGTACGGTCACCGCCCGTGGCAATGTCAAGATCGACTTCGAAACCAAATTGGGAATGGTTGAGGTCACGGCGCACGAGCTCAA
>JBGTRP010000457.1:0-6264 GCA_041940685.1 Acanthopleuribacteraceae bacterium | reverse complement strand
GCAGATCTCGGCCTTCTTGGCGAAGGGTAGGACGACGTTGAGGACCGTTTGGAAGCCGGCGACGAGGTCGGCCTCTTCGATGGCCTGCTTGGCTTTCAGGGTCAGGAAACCGTTGTCACCCGGACCCACACCAACGATGGTCACTCGTGTGCCCGCATCAGGGGAGGTCATAGGGCGTGGTTCCGTGATATATGTGCTGTAGAATCCTGAATGATCATGGGCATGAAAAACCCCCGGCATCTTTGAGGCCGAGGGACCAGATCGGCTAACTGGAATCAAAGGCTACTTTATGATTGGCAGGTGTGTATGTCAAGAATCACGAGGGTCTTGATACGGGCAAAGCTACCGGAAAAGGATCCCTGAAAAGAATCAAGGAATATCTGGTCGGGCGACAGCATGAATAAGCCACGGTGATGTACTGGTGGATTTATAGCCGAATCCCTCGTAAAATCGATTGACATTCCCAGACCCGATTGATAGAGTTATATATCGCGCCCATTGTGGCGACGGGATTTCCTATGCCAACAGTAAATCAACTAGTCCGTAAGGGTCGAAAGCCAGTCCGTAAAAAGACCAAGGCTCCGGCTATGCATTGGGTCCAGAACTCGCTTACCAACAGGACCAAGTGGGGACCTGGCTGCCCGCAGCGGCGGGGTGTGTGCATCCAAGTGCGTACCATGACTCCGAAGAAGCCCAACTCGGCCCTTCGGAAGATCGCCAGAGTCCGCTTGACCAACGGAGTAGAAGTCACCGCCTACATCGGTGGTGAGAAACGGCACCCCCGCGGCCAGACCCTCGATCAGGGTCACGGGCGTTCCCTCGTTACGGCTGACAAGCAGGTTCAGGTCAAGATCCGCATAAATTTCATCCACCTCGGACTGCCAGCCGGTGAACAGCACCAAGGGCGCAATGCCCAGGGAGGCGGTCAAATCCTGTAGCGCCGACCGGAGTTCTCCATCGCCGATGATCAGGAAGCGCACATCCTCGGGCGTCATGGCGGGCCACAGGGTCTTGAGATGGGCGATGGCCTCGAACAGCAGGCGGTGGTTCTTGATGGGCACGAGGCGGGCCAACACCCCGGCCAACTTCGTGGTGGAGGCCAGGCCCAGGCGGCGCCGAAACCTGCCCGGCTCGCCATGGGCCACCTTCCCCAGTTCGAAACCCAACCGAATCACGCTGCATTTCTCCGGGCCAACCACTCGATAGACTTGGCAAAGGTCGTGTTTCTGTTTGGGTGAAATGGCGATAATGCGATGGGCGGTACGGGCGAGGAGGCGCTCCACGCGCACGAACAACCCGCTTTTGAAGGGGCTGAAATAGCCATGAAACACATGGCCGTGGAAGGTATGCACCCGCACGGGAACGCGGCAGATCCAGGCAGCGAGGCGGCCCAATGCGCCAGCCTTGGCCGTGTGGGTGTGTACGATATGAGGCCGATAATAGCGGCAAAGCCTGATCAACTTCCACAAGGCCTTGAGGTCGTCAAAAAGGCCCAGGCTTCGATTCATTTCCGGCAGCAGGTGAACGGCCACCCCTTTTTCTTGGGCCAGCGGCTCCATGCTTTTCTCGCCGGGCTCCAGGCTGCCGCCGACCAGTAAGGTTCGGTAACGATCCTGGTCGATATAGGCGCTCAATAATATGGTATTTAGGGCGGGTCCGCCCACACAAATGCGGGATTGGATCCGCAGGATGCGAATGTGATTCATCCATAAAAGCCTTTCAACCAGGTTGCAAACACAATGTGATACCACAGTGTTTCGGTACAATCGAGCTTGCCGGAAAGATGGGCGTTCCAAGCCTGGCGAAGCCCTTGCCCATTCACCCAGGGCGCGGTGTCGGCATGGGAGAACAGGCGATGCTCCGCCCAGTTGCGCAAATCATGACGGAGCCAGGCTCCCAAGGGCATCTCAAACCCGGTCTTGGGGCGGGTGAGGATCTCCGGCGGCAGGAACCGGCCCAGCGATTCTACCAGTATCTTCTTGCGCTCGGTATTCTTCAGTTTGCGCTCGGCGGGAAGGCGGTTGGCGAGGGCCACGAGCCGGTGGTCCACAAAGGGAGAGCGCGCCTCCAAACTGGCTTTCATTCCCATGCGATCGATTTTGACGAACATATCGTCCTGCAACACCAGGTTCTGATCGAAACGCAGGCAATCGTTGAGCCCGGCGTCCCGCGGCAACTGGCGCAGCAGCGCATCCCGCACCACGTGGGGGCCATGCTCGCAAAGGCGGGGGCCCAGCAGCATTTCACCGTCGATGGGGCTCATGTAGAGCCAATTGACATGCCGAGCGGCGGCGCTGGCATGATCGCCCTGCAACAGACGCCGCAGCTTGCGGTTGACTTCGAGCAGCGCATTGGTTCGGCCGGTGGGCAACAACCGCGAAAGGGGGAGCCACAGATGTTTGCGCAAAAAGTAGGGGCCCAATTTTTTCAGATAATGCTCACCCAGGTACTTGCGGTACCCGGCAAATACCTCGTCCGCCCCATCCCCGGTCAGGGCCACGGTGAATTGTCGCCGCGCGGCGCGGGAAACCAGGTAGGTGGGCACCGCGGAAGCATCGCCGAATGGCTCGTCGAAATGGTCCAGCACCGTATTGATCGCGTTTTTGAGGCGATGGGAATCGAGTACGATTTCGTGATGATCCGTGCGGCAGTGTGAGGCCACCCTGCGCGCGTAGGGAGATTCATCCAAGACCTGGGGACCATCGAAACGCACGGAAAAGGTGTTGACCGGACGCGTGCTCTGGCGGCTCATGGCGGCCACCACCAGGGAAGAATCCAAGCCGCCGCTGAGAAAGGCCGCCAGGGGCACATCGCTGATCATGCGCTTGGAGACCGCGTCCAGAAAAAGTTTTTCCAGCGATTCCTCGGAATGAGCCATTTCTTGTTCGGGCTGGTACCAGCGCCGTGTTTGCCATTGAAGATCGGGACCGAGGCGAAGGCTATGGCCGGCCGGAACCTTAAACATGCCTTGATAGACACAAGAATCGCTGGGCACGTAGCCCAGATAGAAATAGCGCGCCAGGGCCTGGTCGTCGGGTGGCGGGGTTTTGGAAAGCACACGCAAAATGGCCTTGGGCTCCGAGGCGAAATAGATCCGCCCGGACTCCGGGTAAACGTAAAGCGGCTTCTTGCCGAGCCGGTCGCGAAACAGCAGCAGGGAGCCGTCGCCCTTTTGAAAGTAGGCTCCCGCGAACATGCCCCATAACCGATTGAGCGCTCCCTCGCCCCAGAGGTCCAGGCAACGAAGGGCGACCTCGGTATCGCTGCTGGTGTGAAACCGATGGCCCAGCGCGGCCAATTCCTTTTTCAACTCCCGAAAATTGTAGAACTCGCCATTGAAGGTGAGGCAGGAGCCGCCATCTTGCCCATCGAAGGGTTGATTGGCCTCGGGACTGAGATCCAAGATCGCCAACCGGTCCTGACCCACGGTAAGGTGACCGCCCGCGGCGCCTTGATACTGTTTTACTTCCTGGTGATCGGGCCCTCGGTACCGAATTTCATCGAGCATCCTGCCCACGATTTCCACCGGCGCCGGCTCCCTGGCGTATATACCCGCGATTCCACACATGCAGGTGACTTTATTGTTTGTAGGACGCCGCGTCAAGAGCGCCGGATCCAAATCCTCGGCTCGTCCCAATAATCGTTGGCCATTCAGAAAGAGCGGGGCGGCCCCACGAGGTCCGGGGAACACGCATGCGGAAAAAGCGTGTCCGCTCTCGCGGGCAATTTCGCGTAAAATGGGGCGGAAAGAGGTCCGCCGCCATGTTTTTGGTTGAGTTTTTATACCCCAAACCGCTTTTTTTCGAGGCAGACTCATCGAAAAAGCGTCAGGCCTCGACGACCAGAAGGCCCGCTCGGGAAGAGCACAAAGCAATCCTGTGCGCGTTGTGCCGCGCCCCGATTACCTTTGAACAGGCGCGCATCGAGGTCTCCGGAGCACATCAGCACCGTTTCTTCAATCCCCGCGGCATTATCTTCCTCATCGGCTGTTTTCGGTCGGCGCCTGGGTGTAGCCCAACCGGACCATCCTCTGGCGAATTCACCTGGTTCCCAGGTTTCCTTTGGCGCGTGGTGGAATGCGCCAGTTGCCGGACCCATCTGGGCTGGAGCTTCGCCAATGATAGCGACGCTTTTTTTTTCGGTCTCATCCTGGACCGCCTGGTAGAAGGCCCCTCGGGAAACAAGAGCGGCGAGTCGCCATAAATCCGGATTGGGAATCCCCTCACGGCCGGGATTGGCCTGAGGTAGCGGTTCCTATATAATCACGATGGTTTTGTGTAAGGCTTTCCTTTTCGCCGCCGGCGCCTGGAAGGCCAAACCGCCTGAACCGCATGGGTGAAGACCGGGCAAATGTGGATGGTCGGACCAATCGCGGGTGATTTTTAAGGAGTGATTCATGGGATTTTTGTCCGGCACGCTTTCTTGTACTCGCTTCAATGTGGTTTCCCTCCCGGAAACGGTGTCCTTCGACCTGGCCGCGTTTCGACTGATCCAACCCGGATCGAGCATCACCGAGTCCTCGGGGTTTCAACCCTTTGAAATTGACGAGCCCTATGAAATCGGCAAATCGAGGTATGCGTTCCGGGTCAGGATCGACAAAGTCAGCGTGGACGCCACGCTGGTTCGGGAGCGTTTGCGGGAATTGATTAAGACCGAGTTGGAGCGAGGCGAACGCCTGGGGCCTAAAAAGAAAAAGAAGCTGAAAGACCTGGCGGAACAGGAGATCTTAGCGATAACCACGCCCCGCTCCAAGGTCATCGAGGGTATCCTGGAAGAAAAGGTCCTGTACGTGGGCAGCACCTCCAAAACCCATTTGGGCACGATTTTGGGCCTTTTGCAGAAGGTGGGCGTCGAGGTCGAGTTTAAAACGCCCTGGTTGGATGCGGGCCTGGAGGAGGAACCCAACGAGATCGTGGATCTCAAGGAACCGGGTCACTCCATTTACGGCTGCCGTTTCCTCAAAAAGCTGATGGAGGCGGAGGATTATTTTGTGGAGCCCGAAAAAGGCAGCGTCAAGCTGGCCGCTGCCAGCCACGCGAGGGTGAGCCTCACCGGTGAGGTGCTGGGCGAATTGGAACGCTATATCGAGGAAGGCGCGGAAATTCTCTCGGCCAAGCTCATTTACAACCAAATGCCGCTTCAGTTCGACGGGCTAGCCTACCGGCTGAACGGGCTGCGGCTGCCCAGATTTAAAGGCGATCACTGGACCGAAATCTTGGATCAGAGGTTGGCGGTACTTGCCGAGGTCTGGCACAACCTGGACGACCAGTACCAGCTCACCATGACGCCCGCGGCGGCGCTCCCATAATAGAAAAAGAGACTGGCAGTAGGCCCACCTTCCGCCAGTCTCAAGGGAGGTTAGAGTTTGCATTTAGACGCCTGTAACAGGCTTCTAATTCAGGAAAACATCCGCCGGAAAAGGTTCATTCCAAAATTTTGCTTTTTTGCCCAAAATAATTCTGAGTTTTCGAAAAGTCTTTCCCGTGCGGCCCTGGATCGACCTGTTCGGGTATTTCAGCGGAAAGCTACCGCGAACCCTGGCTCAATAGGTTACACTGGGGAAAGCCCTACCCTAGCCAAGGATTTTCATGAAGCAAAGTGGAAAAGAACGAGACGGGAAGGACAGGACCGAGCCCACCCCCTCAAGGCCATATAAAGCGCACCTACATCGCCTTGTCGAAACACCCCATCGAGGCAAGGCCAAACCAGGCCGAAAATGAAGCAGCGGCCGCCCAGGTGACGAGGAGCGCCCAATAAGATTATGTCCCAACCGCCCAAAGTCAGCAGGCCGATCTTAGGCTCAAGCTATACCAAACCCGGCACACGCCACGTTTTCCCGTTCAAGAAGGACCTGGTGGGCGGCCTCACTCCTGGTAAAAAAGTCACGGTTCAGCGCAAGCTGGCCGGAAACGAGGACGCCATGGCCTACTTCGAGTGGGACGGGGATGTAGAACTCCTGCTGCTGGCCGACTCCCACTTCGGCAATATGGCGGGCGATTTTGCGGTGCAACATTTTCTGAAATACTTCGGGGCGAACCAGGGGGACATTCGCTACCGTTTATTCGCCGCCCATATGGGCCTGGACGCGGAGATACGTGAGCTGAAATCTCAGGATCCGGGGCTGCACCCCGCCTGCGCCACGACACACCCTCATGAACAAAGTGCACGCAACACCACGGCCTCTGGGGCATGTGGCGGAGCCTGCAGCATGCATGCAGCACGCAGCTCTATTGACTATGCATGCAAAGGCAAGCAGCGGCTGCA
>JBGTRP010000456.1:0-6276 GCA_041940685.1 Acanthopleuribacteraceae bacterium | reverse complement strand
CCAATATTCTGAATTCCTGGAAAGGCCCGGTTGGGCGCCCCCGGCTGGGCGCCCCTGCTAGGCGCCCCCGGCCGCCGCTGCCCGTCATATGCCGCTAGAAATCCGTGAATTCTCCGAGTTTGGCGTGAAATTGCCCGCCATCGCGGAAGGAATATGAGAAATTCATGGGAAGGCCTTATAATGAGAGCCGTCGAGACCCAAGTAACACGAGCGATATGAGACCAAATCCATCCCAAAACAGGAAAGGGAGATGAATTTGGCGATTGTAACGGCGTGAAAGGCTTGGCTCGCGCGCTGAAGATGCGCCACAAATAGTGATGGATTCCAGCGGCCCTTCCGCCCTGGGCCGGCACGCGCGGTAAGCATCAGCGGCGATGATTTTGAAAGGGGGAGTTGGGGTTGGGGCTCTCACCCATACTAATCGTCGAGGATACGGATTTTTCGCGGTTAATGCTCGAACGTCAGGTTCAGCAGTTGGGCTATCAATCGATCGCGGTAAAGGATGGGCTGGAAGCATGGGAGGTTCTTCAAAACGAGCCCATCAACTTCATCATCACCGATTGGATGATGCCTCGTCTTGACGGGATCCGCCTTTGTGAGCGAGTGCGCGGCGCAAACCTGGCCCGCTATGTCTACATTATTCTGCTGACCACCAAGGGAGACAAGAGCGACCTCATAACCGGGATCGAGGCGGGCGCGGACGATTTTATGGTCAAGCCCTTCAATCCCATGGAGCTGAAGGTGAAAATATTCGCGGGAGAACGGGTCCTCAACTACGAGAAGACGCTTGTGAGCCGCAACGAGGAATTGCACAAGGCCAATGTGGAGTTGTCCCGCACCTATGGCGTGATTCAGGAAAACCTGAAGTTGGCCGCGGATTTCCAGGAGGCGCTGCTACCGGAGAAAACCTCCCTGGTGGACGGTATTCTCTTCGAATCCTTGTTCGTGCCTTGTGAATTCGTGGCCGGCGACATTTTCAATTTTTTTAAGCTCGATGACAATGGGGTGGTGTTTTATTTACTGGATGTGGCGGGGCACGGCGTTGCGGCCGCCATGCTCAGCTTTACCCTCAGCCATCTCATTATGCCCATGCCCTTTGGGGCTCGGGGGATGGAGCAGCCGCACGAACCCGATTTTCTCAACCTCAATGATCCGGTGAAACTGGCGCGGGATTTGAATAACATGTTCTTGGACCGGTCCGATGATCAACAGTATTTCACCATGATTTACGGGATGATCGATCTCCGGCGCAAGCGGGTTCGGTTCACGCGGGCGGGTCACCCGCCCCTGGTGTACTTGCCCGCGGGAGGCGAGGCCGTCAGCATGGGAAAAGGCGGGCTTCCCATGGGCCTGTTCCCCGATATCGAACTAGAGGTGGAAGAGTTGGATTATCGGCCCGGCGATCGGATTTTCGTCTATTCGGACGGTGTCACCGAGTGTAAGAACTCCGAGGGCGCGCGCTACTCTCTAGACGGGTTACAGGCCAGGATCACCCAATCCCGCACCGCAAGCCTTTCCCAAACCATTCAACGCATATATCAAGACCTGCGAAACTGGAAACAGTCGTCGAAATTCGAGGACGATATATCTATTTTAGCCATCGAATTCCCCAAGGATTAAGGTCGCTGAATAAAGCAGAGAGCGGAAACACATGATGACCTCCCGTATCAAATTTATCATTGAAAGCGAATTGGGACAGGTGCCGCTGGCCGGTGTTTCCATTCGCGCGCTTTGCGAACACTTCCGTTTGCCGCGAGATTTGGCTTACCAGATCGAGCTATGTGTGGTTGAAATACTCAACAATGTAATCGAATACGGTTATGGCATGCAAAAGGGAAACCCTATCGAGGTGCGCTGCCGCTTTGAACAATCCAGCGTTCGCATCGCCGTGGTGGATCAGGCGCGGCCGATGGAGTCGTTCGAAATTCCTCAGGTCGATTACAACCCCCATGACGTGGAAAACCTACCGGAGCGTGGTTTCGGGCTTTTCCTGGTTCACGAGATCATGGATGAGGTGACCTATGAAACGCAAAGAAAAAACAATCGCGTGGTGATGGTGAAATCCTGGGCATTGCCGGTAAGTGGCGAGATTGGATGAGGTGGCGGCCGGGGACCGGGTTCGTGCCAACCTTTTCCCTTCCTTTCATGGCGGCGATCCAAGGGAACGGGGAGCCACGCAAAACGAAAGCCCATTGGGAGAAAAGGTAAGGAAGAAATGCCAAGGCGAAAGCGGGACAAAATCGAATCCCGGTTGCGGGAACTTGCCGCTTTGCGAGGGCGTCCACTGGTTGGTAATCGGTTGAAAATGGTGGAAGAAGCGCTCGAATCACCCAGCAACCTCGTGACCGCGGCGGCAATAAAACTATTGCGAAATAGTAGCGAAATCAGGCTGATTCCGGTGTTGCGCGATGTCTTTGAGCGGTATTTGCAAAATCCGGTAAAGAGCGATCCCGGGTGCCTGGCCAAGCTCGCCGTGGTGGACACCCTCAACTATTGGGAAACCGAGGATGTGGCGGTCTACCTGCAGGGGATCAGCCATGTACAGCAGGAGCCGGTCATTGGCGGAACCAGCGATACCGCTGCCGAGCTTCGTGGCCAGTGCCTGGCGGGATTGGTGTCCGTGGGGTATCGGGAAGCGCTTTTCCATGCCGTCCCACTGCTGGTCGACCCCGAGCCGGAAACGCGTTACCTGGCGGTCCGCGCGCTCGGCCGAACCGGCGCTGAAGGCGCGGAGCTATTGTTGCGGATGAAGGCCTTAGCCGGCGATGAGGATTCTCGTATTACGGGAGAGTGCCTTGCCATGCTTTTATCGCTGCATCCGGAGCGGTCCCTGGCCTTTGTGGCGGAGTTTATGGACCATGAGCACCCTGAAATTCAGGAGAGCGCCGCGCTGGCGCTTGGAGAATCCCGATTGCCGGATGCCTTCGCCGTTCTGAAAAGATATTGGGATCAAAACCCGGACAGCCGTTTTCGTGAAACCCTTATCCTGCCCATCGCGCTGCTGCGAATGGAGCTGGCCGCGGAGTTCTTGATCGGCCTCCTCGGGGGAGGAAACCGGGAGAATGCCTTGAGTGCGATGCGGGCGTTGGCTATCTACCGGGCGGATCAGGGGCTGGTTGACCGGATCGAAGCCGCGGTCGACCGGCAAAACCAAGAGTTGCGGTCCGCTTTCGCCAAACATTTCCATTCCTAATAGAAAAAAAGGAAGCAGGACCGAGTTTATGCGGAGAGCCCACCCAGAAGGTGGTTGGCATTTTTGAGGGTCATGCCGTAAATGGAAACCTGGGGATTGGAGCCGATGCTGGTGGGGAAAACGGAGCCGTCCAGCACGGAGAGATTGGCCAATTGATGGTGACTGCCCAGGCTGTTGACCACGGCCCGCCGGGGATCCTCGCCCAAGGGGCAGCCTCCCATCACATGCGCGCTGAACACCCGCACCATCAGTGGGGCGAACACCATGTCGGCGATTCCGGCCTTTGCCTCCCGCCATGAACGAAAGGGCGCGCGCGTGTTGCGGTGCATGGGGTACACTTCCAGCGCGCCCGCGGCGAACTGCAATTCAATCATACTCAGAAAAGCGCGGCGCATACCGTCCCAAACATAGTCGGAAAAGCCGTAATCCAGCAGCGGCGTGCCGTCGTCCTTCAACAATACCCGTCCGCCTTGGCTTTCGGCATGAAAGCCGTCCCGGCAGAGCGCCAGCACCGATTGCAAAAAGGGCAGCTTGACCGCGAGCTCTCGATGGTAAAGACCATGGCCTTCCAGAACGGTGCTGCTGAGCAAGGGGTGCATGGGCGGCACCTCCAGTTTGTAACCCATGGGCCCGGTAACGCCTTCCCTCCACAGGAAATGGTCCGTAAAGACCGACTGGGGTGCGCCGGAATAGGGGTCCACCCGATTGGGCATGCGCGCGATCGAGGCGCAGACCGGATGCAGGAAAGTGCGTTTGCCGAGGATGCCGTGTGGGTCTGGCGCCTTGGAGCGCAACAGAAGGGCCGGACTGCCGATAGCGCCGCAGGCCAGGATGAAATGGCGGGCGCGCACGGTGACCGTCCTTCCGGTTGGAAAAATGCCGTCCGCATCAAGGGCCTGACAGGCAAGCGCCTCGACCTTGTCGTCATGGAAGCGCAGGCGATGGGCGCGGGTGCGGGTCAGCAGTCGGGCATCCCTTCGCAGGGCCTCGGGGATGGCGGTCACCAGCATGGACTGCTTGGCGTTGATGGGACAACCCACGCCGCAATAACCAAGATTGGCGCAACCGCTGACGTTGCGGTCCATAATTTCGGCTTTCCAGCCCAGCTTTTCCGCGCCGCGCTGCAGGATCGCGTTGTTTTCATTGGGCGGAACCGGCCAGGGGGCGATTTGCAGACGCTGATTCACACGCTCGAACCAAGGCGCCATTTCCGAGGGTGAGCAGCCCAGGACGCCATGCGCCTCCCGCCAGTGGTCGAGCGTTTGCTCGGGAGTGGCAAAGCTACTGGTCCAGTTCACGGTCGTGCCGCCGCCCACGCAACGGCCCTGCAGAATATTGACGGCTTTATCCTTGGTTTTGCGAGCCGCGCATTCCTGATAAAGATCCGGATAGGCATCGCTCTCCCGCATATTGAAATCGCGCGAGGTGCGCAGGGGCCCCTCCTCGATCATCACCACCTTGAGGCCCGCGAGCGCCAGAATCTCCGCGCTCAAACCGCCGCCAGCGCCCGTTCCCACGATGGCGACATCCGCCTCCAGGTCCAGATCCCTTTCCAGTGAGGATGCATCGGTTACCCGCCAGCCATCGGCCACGCCATCCGCTACCCAATCCCGCGCCATACCCAAACTCCTCAAGCCAGCCTGGGAGGACCGGCGTAACCGATCTCGGGCCAGGATTTGGGATTGCCGTACCAGGAGGCCGCGGTGAGTTGGAACAAGGCGTCATAGGCGGTTTTCAGCATGGCAAAGCGGCTGGTTCGCCAGCGGTGAAGAAAGGCGTCGATTTGGTCATGACTCAGGCTTTCCCAGCGGGACCACAAGCCGGTAACCGCGATACGCAATGGAACAAAGGTCAACAGGCTCATCAATTGGCGGAGTTCCTTTTGTATGGGCGGAAGTTGGCTCGCAATACCCTCGTCCAATCCGCGCAGCACTTCCTCTACCCGGGCGGCCCGTTCGGTTTCCGTGCCGGAAAAAACTCCGGCGAGAAGCACGGGCACGATCAAACCCAGTACCTCATGCTCGCGTTGGCTGAGAAATCGGTAGGCATGGCCGTGATTGCGGGCGCGCCGCGCTCCTTTGCCCCAAAATGCGCCCCGGGTCAGGCTGCCGGCGGTTACCAACAGAATTCCGCCCGCGATACCGGTTTGAATGAACCTTCTGCGGCTGATTCCCATGCGGGCCTCCGCTCCTAAATTACCATGAAACCCGTCCAATGTCGCAAAAAATGAATGATGCTTCAGTTTTGGTTGGTGGATAAAGTCGATGGCATGGCTCTGTAGGCCTCAGCGTCGCCACCTTCCGACCCACTCGTATATTTCCTTTCTCTGGCGATACCAATCCGGATCATGGTCCAAACGGCCGTGCAGGGATCTTCGGTCCGCGTAGGCAACCTGTTCGAGCAACATCATGAATAGGTCCAGTCGGTCTTCGAATCCCTTTTCAAACCATCGTTCGCCGTCCAACATTTCCATGCAGATCCGCATCGTGACCTCGGCTTTCCGGCGGTTCGCGGGCCACCCTCGAAACTCGCCGAGTTGCGGGTCGAACATGGGATCTTCTTCGCGGTCCAAACCAACCATCCGCTGCGCCCAGCCAAGAAGCGTCGGGATTCGCGGTTCCAAACGGAGCGGATGGGAGAGCATGTCCTCATGTTGAGAGGAAAGGCTATCCGCATAGTCGCACCAGGCGGTCCGCAGGAGAAGAGCGGGTGGAGAAACGGCGTACAACGCGTCCATGTAGTTCTGGCGCATCTTGGTATCGGTTCCCCCGAGAATCAGCCCACCCCTCAGCAAAAGCAGGGTCAAGGCCCGGCTCAGGTGTTCGAGGTCGATGTTCCGTTGCGCCAAAAAGTCGCGCAAGGATTCCCGCGATGAAAATGGCTTTTTTTTCGAGTAAACATCACGCAGCTTTTCGGGAACCGATTCGGGCGTCATCGCCTCCAGGGGGTGATCGTCTAGGAAATTGCGAATGGCGGCCAGGTTTCGAAAACCCATCCTGAATTGTTTACGGTCGAGGATCAACAAACGGGCGGAAGGGATGGGCCGATCGTATTCATCGTTTTTACCGCCATCGAAAAAACGG
>JBGTRP010000455.1:0-6282 GCA_041940685.1 Acanthopleuribacteraceae bacterium | reverse complement strand
ATTTCACGAGCGCGCTGCCGCTTTTTTCGCCTATTCGGACCGTTGAGGCGGGTCGAAGAGGGACGGATCAAGACCCGCCCAGTTCTCCCTCCTCGCGACGCCGGTTTTTGCATGCTCTCGGCTTTAAATTGAGGCCGGGCGCCCCCGTCCCTCATGCATCGGATTGGAAACCAAATTGAAAGCTTGATAAAATGATATATAATGAGTTCCTTTAACGGCGGATATTCTAATGCTAGGAGTCTATTCATGAAACTGTTGAGGTGGTTGGGGCTGGGCTTGTTGCTCACGATGTTGCTGGTGTTCACATCCTGTTTTAGCTCCTCCAATGTAAAAATAGGTGTGATCATTCCCCAAGAAGGGAGCCTGGCCGATTACGGGTATCAAATCCGCTCCGGCATTCAGATGGCTTATGATGAGGTACTGGAACAGCAGAGCCAGGGATTGATCAAAAAGAAATACGAGCTGATCATGGAAAATGAAGACGATGATATTGAGCGCGTCAAGGAGACCTTTACCCGGCTGAAGGACGCGGGCGTAACCGCGGTGATCGGCGCGGCTTCTTCCGCGGCTACCCTGGCCCTGGCGCCCCTGGCCAACGAGTCCAAGATCATTCTGCTCAGCCCGGCCAGCTCTTCGCCGGACATCAATTCCGGCGATGGCGATTTCGTCTTCCGCAACTTCCCCTCCGATACCCTCGAAGCCCAGACCCTTTCCAATGTCATTTTCCAAAAGTGCCGGATTCAGAAGGTGCTGATGGTGCGGGCGCGGAACGCGTTCAGCGAGGGAATCACCTTCGAGCTTTTGAAGTTCGGCAGGAAGAACAGCACACAAATTCCCAATCACGTGGTCAAGTTTGACCCCGATCCGAGCAAGGTGGACTTTGTTTCGGTGGTCGATCAGATTGTCGTGGATAACCCCGAGGCGATTTTCCTTGCCTCCTATATGGATTCGCTGGCGCCTCTGCTGACCGAAATCCGTACCCGACCCGAGTTGGAAAGGCTCTATATCTTCACCTCTTCCTCGTTTTTGCCCGATGAAATGATCAAAATGACCAGTAAGGAAGTGGTGGAAGGCGTGATGTTCACCAGCTACCACTGGGACCCCACCGAAAACCGGCCCGAAATCCAAGACTTTTCCAGGAAATTTCAAGAGAATTTCCACACGGTCCCCACCTTTTACGCCGCCACGGGTTACGATGCGATGCATGTACTGGTGCGCGCGATTGAGCCCGTCAATCAGCGCATTGCCGACGATCTTCGCTCCCAACTGAACAAGGAAGTCTTCGAAGGCATTTTGGGTGAAACCGATTTCAACAAGCGGGGAGATGTTACGCGAATTCCCAGGGTCTACCGCATGGTGGATGGAATCAAAACCGAACTGACCCCCGAGGATCATGAAACCATTAAGCGCGATATCCTGACCCGAATTTGACGGTCGGCGCCCACGCGCCGCCATCCCAAAAGAAAAGGCCCTTCGCGGGCCTTTTTTATTTCATATCGTTGTCGGGCCGATTCCGGCCTTCCCGGACTGGCCGCGGCTTGGGAAAATGAGGGTTTGGAGAGGGGGCGCCCGGCTAATTGAGGGGGCTTGGCTTAAAAGCTTTGAAGCGCGTCCTCGTTGGAGTCGTAGATTTGGAACACGGTGACCAGCGCCGTTAATTGGAGGAGGCTGTAGATCTTGGAGTTAAGGTTGGAAAGCCGCAACTGTCCTCCCTTGTTGGTGATGGTGGTGTAACAGGATACCAGCTCACCGATACCCGAGCTGTCGATGTATTTCAATCCCTTGAGGTCCAAGATGATTTTTTTTGCGCCGGTGCTGAGAACCTCATCGACGGCCTGTCTCAGTTTGATATCACCAATCCCGATGGTGATTTTCCCAAAAATCTGTAGAATTTTCACATCGCCGTGGTCAAGGACGTTACTTTTCATGGATGGCTCCCTATGGATGAAAGGTAGATCTAGCCATTATAGAATAAATCACATCCGGTTTCAGCATGTGGATCGTAAAAATGACCGGCGCTCGGCATCCCCTCATGCCAAGCTGGTTGGATGATGGTTGGGTCCATGCCTATAATTGAATCGAATTTTTGCAAGCTCCGGTTCCCGCGGCAGGCCAAGCCGCAAAGGGATCCGCATCGCGGGCAGGGTTGGGGGTCCGCGGTTGATTTATGAAGACGAGGTTTGGTTTTGATTGGTTATCTCTCGGGAAAGGTGTTGAGCGCCGAGGACAATATGTTGCTGCTGGAAACGGGTGGCGTGGGCTATGAAATTTTTGTTGGCGGAGTCGGCCCAAGCTTTCGCGACAAGGTGGGCGGTGCGGTTTCCGTCTGGATCTACACCTATGTCAGGGAAGACCAGATCACGCTTTTTGGGTTCAAGGAGGCGCTGCTCAAGAAGATATTCACCATTTTGATCGGCATCAACGGGGTGGGTCCGAAGTTGGCGATGGCGGTGGTGTGCCAATTGTCGCCAAGCGAATTTGTTGACGCGGTGACCATGGGCAATACCAAGCTGCTGCGCTCCATTTCCGGGATCGGTCCTAAAATGGCGGATCGCATGGTTTTGGAACTCAAGGATAAGTTGGCGGCCTTCGTCAAAACCTTTGAATGGGCGGGCCAGGACGTGGGGCAGACCTCGGTATGGCGGGATCTAGGCGAGGCCTTGACCGGGTTGGGCTTTTCTGACCAGAAAATTCGGAACGTGATAACATTACTTAGAAAAGAGAATGGCGGCGCCGACCTACAAATTAATCAGCTTCTCAAGCAGGCATTACAGAAGATTAAAAATTGCTGAACAGAGACCCCGAACAAGAATACGAAACCGGGTTACGGCCTGGCGCGCTGGCCGACTATATCGGGCAGCCCGCCCTAAAGGAAAATCTCTCCATCTTCATCGAGGCCGCCCGCAAGCGCAAGGCCGCGTTGGATCACGTGCTTCTCTACGGCCCTCCCGGACTCGGCAAAACCACCATGGCCAACATCATCGCCGCGGAAATGGGCGGCGCTTTGAAGTCGACCTCGGGGCCCGCCATCGAAAGGCCGGGTGATCTGGCTGCGATCCTGACCAGTCTGAGCCCCTTCGATGTCTTTTTTATCGATGAGATCCACCGCTTGAGTTCGGTCGTGGAAGAGGTGCTTTACCCGGCGATGGAAGATTACCAGTTGGACATCGTGATCGGGCAAGGGCCCGGCGCCAGGACCGTCAAAATCGACCTGCCGCCATTTACCTTGGTGGGCGCCACCACCCGGGCCGGCCTATTGACGACCCCGCTTTTCGAGCGCTTCGGCGTGGTTCAGCGCCTTGAGTTCTACTCGGTTGCCGATCTTTGCCAAATCATCAAACGGAGCGCGCGCCTGTTGGGTATCGAAATCGGGGAGGTGGGCGCCACCCAAATTGCGCGCCGTTCCCGTGGTACGCCGCGGGTAGCCAACCGCCTGCTCAAACGCTGCCGCGACTTTGCCGAGGTGCGCGCAAACGGCCGTATCGACGAAAAAACCGCGCGCGAAGCGCTGGATGTTCTGGGCGTGGACAAGCTAGGCTTGGAAGACGGCCACCGGTCGCTGCTGATGTGTATCTCGGGGAAATTTAACGGCGGCCCGATCGGGCTGTCCACCCTTTCCGCCGCCCTGGGAGAGGAAAAAGACTCGATCGAGGATGTGCTCGAACCCTTTTTAATTCAACAGGGGTTGTTGGAGCGCACGCCCAGGGGGAGAAAGATTACGCCCGCGGGATACAAGCATATCGACCCCGAGGGCGTCTATTCGGTACA
This sequence comes from Acanthopleuribacteraceae bacterium, assembly GCA_041940685.1. Lineage (GTDB taxonomy): Bacteria > Acidobacteriota > Holophagae > Acanthopleuribacterales > Acanthopleuribacteraceae > JBGTRP01. The sequence continues at coordinate 2,514 of JBGTRP010000455.1, read as the reverse complement.
GAAGAAGCTGTTTGACGATGAAGGATAATCACCCCAGCGACTCTATCCGCTTGTTCTTCCAAACCTTTGCCATGCATCTGCAACGAATTAGGGATGATCGGGAAGACGCCAAAAAGGGCTACCGCGCCCAGGTGTTGCTGAGCCAGCTTAATCAGTTTGAAAAGGCGGTGCTGGAGCAGCAGACATCCAGCAAAGTTTCTGGCATTGACCGGCGTTCCTCCCTCGCCTTGTTCCGCATCCAGGACCTCGAATCCCTGGCCCATTGGATCGAGCGGGAGCAAGATCTGGTAGAGGTGGCCGGGCTTTTCTTTTTGAATTCCCAGGGAAAATGGCGCCGTCTCGCGGGAAAGGCCGAACTCCCCGCGCGGTTGAAGATCAAGGAGTGGGTGCGGCGTGGGCTTTTGGGCCGCGTCGAGGGCGAAAGCCGCGCCTTTGCCGCCTACCTCTACGGACAACCCCGACTCGTTGTCGTGTTCTCGGATGCGGGCGATTCCGATTCCGAGAGCCAGAGTCAGTTCGCGGAATTTTGGGCGCGAATTCTTCCCCTCTACCTTTCGCGGCCTGTCGAGGACCCCGCGGGGAAGGCCCGAAATCCCTCCGGTGGGCTGGTCGCCAAGGATGCCGCCTTTCTTGAATTGCTGCAGCTTATTAAGCAGGCGGCCAAAAAGGACGTCAGCATTTTGTTGGAAGGAGAAAGCGGTACGGGCAAGGAGGTGATCGCCGAGTTTATCCACCGCAACAGCCCCAGATCATCCAAAAACCTGGTGGCGGTGAATTGTGCCGCGATTCCGGCGGGCCTCATCGAGAGCGAGCTGTTCGGTCACGAAAAGGGCGCCTTTACCGGCGCCTATAATCGTCAAATCGGACGGGTGGAGGAAGCCGACGGGGGTACGCTTTTCCTCGATGAGATCGGTGAAATGGAGCTGGCCATGCAGGCCAAATTGCTGCGCTTTTTGCAACTCCACGAGTTCCACCGGGTGGGCGGCAAGAAAAAGGTTTCCGTCAATGTCCGCATCGTGGCCGCGACCAACCGCAACATCAAAAAGCGGGTCGCTCAAGGCAAATTTCGCGAAGATCTCTACTACCGGCTCGCGGTCATGCCTTTTAATGTGCCCGCCCTGAGGCAACGCGTGGACGATATTGTGCCGCTGGCCCGTCATTTCCTGGTGAAATACGCGCGGGAATTCGAGGGTCGGGTCCCCGAAATTGATGAACAGGTATACCAACTGCTGGCCTGCTACGATTTTCCCGGCAATGTCCGCGAGTTGGAGAACCTGATCCAAAACGTGTTGGTAGTCGCCCAGGGCGGGAGGGTGAAGCGCGCGCACCTGCCCAAGGCGCTACAACTATTGGAGCCCAAGGGAGCTCCGGTTTCCAATCCGCGGGGCGGCGCCCGCACCTGGAACAGGGTGAACAGTTATGGACGGCGCATCAAATTGAACCGCATCTCGAGGCCCGGAGACAAGCAGCCGCCACGGGAGGGGCTCCCCAAATGGCGCGGCGAGGTGCCCAAGGACAACATGGCGCTGAAAGAAATGAAGCGTGAAATTCAGGAGCATGCCGCGGGTTTGACCCTGGAGCTGGAACATCGTTTTCTAAAAGACCTATTGGAGCGTGCGGGAGGCTCCATGCCCCGGGCGAGCAAGCTGGGCAATATCAACCGCACCTTGCTCTACAAGATGATCGATCGCACCAAACACCTGGAATAATGGGTTTTGAACCGATGTTCTCTCATTAGGCTGTTTCCAAACAGGAAACGGCAAATTCGGAGAAGTTCGCCCCAACCGAGGACGTCCGGAACCCATGACTCGCAAGGAAATCGCCCGCACCGTGAACCGATCCTGTCTTTTTTCGGGAGACAGTTTGGCCTCCAAATGCCCGCCAACCCGCGGGCGTAGGTGGCCTGAATCTTGCTACCTTCCGAGGCGAGTCGATCAGTGTCCTGAACCGGCTTACCTACGCTTCGCCAGGATTTCGCACACCATGAGAATACCAACCCTGTTTTGGCTCATCGGTTTGGCCCTCACGGCTTGGGCTCAAGGCCCCGCGCCGGATGGGCGTTTCCACTATTACCTGCCCCTGCCCGGCACCAAAACCGTGGCCATTTCCGATTGGCAGTATTTCGTGGAAGCCCGTGCGATCGACCAGGAAACCGCCTTTCAGGTAGAGGTCGTGCAGTACGATATCCGCGGCAGGGAGCTTGCCCGTGCCGATTTCGGCCTTCAGCCCGAGGGGCGCGTGTTCCAGTGGTTCTCCAAAACCGAGGCTACCAGCGGCAGGCTGCGGGCATTGGGGCTGGTTTCCGACCAGCCGGTCATCGGAACTTTGTGGATGTGGAACGATATAGAGGGTCACATCAACGGCGTGTCCGTCGCGGACCGGCAAACGGCCAGCCTGGTGGTTCCTCACATTCCCGAGGAGTTCTTTCAGACGACCACCAGCTTCTCGGTTCAGGGCGTGTCCCCGTTGGGCAATGCATCCAGCGTGAATTTTTCCTTTTACGATCAATTTCGA
>JBGTRP010000454.1:0-6287 GCA_041940685.1 Acanthopleuribacteraceae bacterium | reverse complement strand
CCAGGTGCCTTACAAGGGCAGCCTCTCGGGCGTGATCACGCAATTAATGGGCGGCGTACGAGCGGGAATGGGGCTCGCGGGTTGCGCCGACATCATCGAGCTCAAAGAAAAATCGCGGTTCGCCAAGCTTTCCAGCGCGGGCCACGTGGAGAGCCATGCCCATGATGTGGTAATCACCAAGGAAGCGCCCAATTATCATCTGTGACCGATTCGCTTGAAAGCTGGTTAAATTTATGGACGCCACGCCTTGGGCGAGGCCCTTTTCCGCTGAATATTTCGGCGGAAAAAAGCTTTGACTCTCCTCGAGAATATATAGTAGACTCAGAGCTTCGCGTGTAAGCCTAAGTCAGGCTTTCGAGAAACGTGAGGGCTCTATTCCCAACATATAAAGAGAAGGCGGGAGAAAAAGCATGTCAACTTTTTTTCCGAAAAAAGAAGATGTAGCCGAGAAGCGCAAGTGGTTCGTTCTGGATGCCGCTGAGAAACCGATCGGCCGTGTGGCGACCTATGCCGCAAATATTTTGATGGGGAAACGGAATCCCCAGTATACGCCGCACCTCGATATGGGTGACCATGTCATCCTCATCAACGCTGAGAAGGTGCGTTTTACCGGCAAGAAATTGAAGTTCAAAGCTTATCGTCGCCACTCCTCCAGGCCTGGCAGCCTGAAAGAAGTAGCGGCTGAAAAACTTTTGGAAAAACACCCGACCCGCCCCTTGGAATACGCCATCAAAGGCATGTTGCCCAAGACCAAGCTGGGGCGGGCCATGTATCGCAAGCTCTGGGTTTACGCGGGTTCGGATCATCCCCATGCCGCTCAAAAACCCGAGGCGATCGACGTGGAACTCTAAATCCTCAGGAGGCATTCGAGGTGGCCGACATTCAGTACTATGGGACCGGACGAAGAAAATCGAGCGTGGCTCGGGTTTTTCTGCGTCCCGGCAGCGGGAGCATCCAGGTCAATGGTCGCGAATTTCACGACTATTTTCCTTCCGATCTGTTGAAAATGATCATTCGCCAACCCCTGACTCTGACCGAAACCCAAGAAAAGTTCGATATTTACGTGACGGTCAAGGGCGGCGGGACTTCCGGTCAGGCGGGCGCCATCCGCCACGGCATTTCCCGCGCTTTGCTGGAATTTAATGGGGAATTGCGCTCCCGGCTGAAAACCGCGGGCTTTCTTACCCGTGATCCGCGTGAAAAGGAACGTCAGAAGCCGGGCCTCAGTGGTGCGCGCCGCCGCTTCCAGTTCTCCAAGCGCTAAACCGCAAACCAATTTCGGGATGCAGCATCTCGCCGAGGCTTATTCAACTCGGCGTGAATCTTGGGGATTGCCTTGTTGGTGCCGGCCAAAATCCCCGGATCCGCTCGTCCCGAAATCAAACAAATCCGGCTTATCGAAGGAAGGCGAATTGTGGCCAATATTTCCATGAAAGAGCTTTTAGAAGCCGGGGTCCACTTCGGTCATCAGACCAAGCGTTGGAACCCCAAGATGAAAAAATTCATTTTTGGTAGCCGTAACGGCATTTACATCATCGACCTGCAGAAAACCCTCAAAAAATTTAAGGAAGCCTCCAATTTTGTTTCCGAAACCGTCCAAAAAGGCGGTCATATCCTTTTCGTGGGCACCAAGCGTCAGGCGCAGGAGTCCATCGAGGGCGAAGCGCAACGCTGCAACATGTTTTACGTGAACACCCGGTGGCTGGGCGGCACGCTTACCAATTTCAAGACCATCAGAAAATCGGTAGAGACGCTGAACCGTTACGAGGGCATGGCCACCGACGGCACTTACGACAACCTCACCAAAAAAGAAATTCTCTCCGTGGAAAAGAAAAAAGAGAAATTGCTCAAGGTACTCGCGGGAATCAAGAGCATGACCAAGTTGCCGGACGCCATTTTCGTGGTCGATCCCAACCGCGAGCGCATTGCCGTGGCGGAAGCCAACAAGTTGGGCATACCCGTGATCGGGATCGTGGATACCAACTGCGATCCGGAATGCATTGATTTTGTCATTCCCGGAAACGACGACGCCATTCGAGCGGTGAAGCTCTTTACCTCAAGAGTCGCCGACAGCGTGGTAGAGGGCATTCAAATTAGGGAAGCCAGGGGCGAGTCCGAGGAAGCCGGCGGCGATACCGAGGTTGTAGAAGTTTCAGGGCCCAGCGCCTACCACAGCGACGGTTCCCAACCCAATCTGGCCACCTAAAACCGGAATCAAGCACCACATGTGATAAAGAGGAGAATGGGATGAGTGTATCCGCAAAAGTTGTAAAAGAGCTCAGGGAACGCACGGGCCTGGGTATGATGGATTGCAAAAAAGCCCTGCAGGAGACGAACGGCAACATCGATAATGCCATCGACTGGCTGCGAAAAAAAGGCATGGCGAAATCCGCGAAGCTGGCTACCCGCGTGGCTTCCGAGGGTACTGTAAGTTCTTATATCCACGGCGGAGGCAAAATCGGTGTTTTGCTGGAAGTCAACTGCGAGACCGATTTCACGGCCCGCAACGACCAGTTCCAAAGCCTGGCCAAGGATATCTGCATGCATATCGCCGCGGCCAATCCCCGTTTCCTCAACCGCGAGGAAGTCACCGAGGACATCCTCGGAAAAGAACGGGAGATCGCCCGCGAACAGGCCCTGGCATCCGGTAAGCCGGAGCAGTTCATCGAGCGGATCGTCACCGGCAAGCTCGACAAATTCTATGAAGAAAACTGCCTGCTGGAGCAAAAGTACATCAAGGAGCCCAGCAAGAGCGTACAGGCGATGATCGACAGCCTGGTCGCCTCGATCGGTGAAAAGATCACGGTCCGCCGCTTTGTCCGTTACCAGTTGGGCGAGGGCCTGGCCAAAAGGGAAGACAACTTCGCCGAAGAGGTCGCCAAACAGGCCGGCGCCAACGCCTAAACCAGCAGCAACATCCTTATCAAAAACAAAAAGGCGGGCGATTTGCCCGCCTTTTATCGTTGCGCCCGGGGTTCAGCGCCTTATGGGAAAACCGAGGCCAGCCTGCGTTCGGTGGTGGTGCGCCTCACCCGTTTGATGATTTCACCGGGGATCACCGTCTGATTGGCGTGAATACTGGCGATGACATCGTTGTCCACATTGAGGGTGACGATCTTGCGGGTGGGGTCTTTGTCCAGGCTAAGACCCGCGGCGTACCAAGCCGGGACCCGTTCTTCGATGATGAGCGTCAGGCTCTCGCTGGTTTGTAGCCGCGTGAGGATCTTGAGAATTTCGGGAACATTTTCTTTTAGATTGGTGACCACCTGTTCGAAGTTCGCATCCTTGATGAGCTCCCTACGGCTGACCTCCTGGCGCCATTCCCGCAACCGGTTCTGTACATCGCGCTTGCTGATCACCGTGGGTTTTGCTCCACCGACCTCTGGGAGCGCCTTTTCCTGAACCGGTCCCTCCAACTTGGGCCGGTAACGAACCGGGATCAGGATGACCACGCCGATGCGGTCGATGTAATAACCATGTACCGAGTGGTTGCCCGAGGTGGTGAACTGACTGTTGTTTTTGGAAACCGATTGCCGGATGAAATCTTCCAGACTGGTGATTTCCTGCCAAATTTTCAGGTTGGGATCATCGGCCTCGACCACGGGGTGTTGAAACGCCCAGAGCAAGGCCAGCAAAATGGATTGAATCATTGTAGCTTCCCTCTCATCTCGCGCTCGCGGGCGGCCGTGCTCAACTCCTCCTTGGCCGAGGCCAAGAACAGCGCGTTCTGTAGCTTGAAATCGGTAATTTTGGTGTTTAGCGCCCGCGAAAAAGAGCCGATTTCATCATCGCGTTCCTCCAACAGAGCATTGAAGCGGGCATCCAGTTGAGATTGGGTCAGGGCCGCGTTGAGCTCGATGGCGCTCATAAGATTGGACTCCAACTCCTGGATGCGGGATTCGGCATGGTTGGAGCCCTGGCCAAGCCAGGAAAATTGGAGCGCAAAGCCACTCGCGCCGACTTCCAACCGCAGCCCGAAAAGCGAAAAAAGCAACATGGCCGCCGCGGCGACCCAGGTGAGCTTGGAGAAAATCGACCTGCGTTTGAAGGCGCGGTAACTGATTTTGGGAACTACCATCAGGGGAATGCGCGGCTCGGCTTCCCGCGCCAGGTGGAGTCCTTGCTCCAGTTGGTGCATGCGCTTCCGGCAATCCCCACAATCGGCCAAATGTTGTTCCAAGATCGAGGAATGGGGTTCTCCCATTAACACGTCGATAAATTCCTCTTCCCTGAGATGGGTCATGATATGCCCCTTTCCATAAAGTTTTCGCGGCGAATGAGACCGCCCAGCGTGTTGAGCGCCTTGTAAAGACGTGACTTGACCGTGCTCACCGGTTCTTCCAGGATCTCTGATATTTGATCGAAGGTCATGTCCTGGTAAACCTTCATCACGACGATCGTCTTTTGTTTGACCGGCAATTGTTCCATGGCTCTTCTGACCTTTTGTCTTTCGTCCTCGGCCTCGTATTGGGCAAGGATATCCTGATTCTCGTCGGGGTCGGCCACATCGAAACCGGAGTCTTGGTAGTGGTTGAGGGATTGTTCGCGGCGAACCTTGATGCGCCGAAGGTGATCGATGCAGTCGTTGACGGCGATTCGGAACAGCCAACTGGAGAACTTGGAGTCGCCCTTGAACTTGACCAGGTTGCGAAAAATTTTAAAGAAAATATCCTGGACCAGATCAAGGGCCGTGTCGGTATCGTGGACATAGCGGTACACGAGTTGCAAGACTCGGGGTTGATAGCGCTGGACGAGTATATCGAAGGCTTGGCCCTCGCCCTTCTGCGCCCGTTTCACCAACTCGGCATCCAATAGATGTTCCATTCGTTTCCTTCCCCAATCACCAATACATAGACGTGTGGGCGGCGCTGGAAGTCTAATGTTTTTCCCGGGCGTGGGTTCGACCCCGGCCGGGCCTGGACCCGCGCGTCAGCCTAGACCGCCCAAACCCCATCTTATCGATTTTTGGGAGTCGCGGCCAATTCGCGAATGAGGCGTGAGGCGAGCTGATAGAGCCCCTTGAGGTGCGGATGCTCGGCCGCCAGGTGCTTTTCGTGCGCCTCGATGGTGTGCTGGTCGCCGCGCACCGCGGGTCCTGAAAATGGTTGTTCGATTTTCGCGTCGAGCCCGTGATCCACGCTTTCGCGAATCAATGGCGCGAGCCAGTCCAAGGCGGCCTGGGGATCGGATGTCATGGGCTCCAGCAGGGAAGCGCCCGAGCGAATGAAGAGCGGCAGGAAGTTGGCGGAGAGGACCGCGGCCAGGTGGTAGACCAGCCATTGATCCTCCGAGAGGACATGGAGATGGCCTCGCCAGGCCTCTACCCAGGCCTTCGCGAGTGGTTCGATATCGCCCTCGATGGCGAAATGCGTTCCCGCGGGAATGGGATGGTCGCGGGCCTGGCTAAAGGATTGCAATGGATGAAGCTTGCCGATGATCGCGCCGCGCGCGGCCAGTGGCGCCAACAAACGCAAGGGCGCGCTTCCCGCGTGAATTAAAACCGTTTTTCCTTTCATGGGAAAAGGGGCCAGCATGGAAACGCTCCGCTCGATTTGATCGTCTCTCACGGCCAGGCAAAGGACCTGGGATAACGCGACCCAAGGGCCCGGATCCGGCTCTTTCTCCCGCGCCTCTTTTCCGCGCGGCAAGGTGGGGTAACCCGCATCCCGCAGGCTACGGTGCAGGGCGCTTCCCAAACGGCCCAGACCCAGAATGCCGACCCTGGGCTTGGGCTTCTGCTTGCGCGGTTCGAGGTCGTCGAGGTCCATCGGCCCGGCTCCCTTGCCTGTACGCGGCGATCATACTAGATCACGCAGCCAGCCTGCCAGAACCCCGCCGATACAACCGGAGAGCGCCGCCATGACCGACAGCCTGCCGACCGAGATGACCGATCCGCCCGCCTTCCGCAAGGTCAACCCGGCGGATGCGCCCGTGCTGCTGGTGGCGCTGACCTCGCCCTCCATCGACCTGACCGAACTCAACGACTACGCGGAAAACCTGCTGTCACCGGGCCTGTCGACCATCGACGGCGTGGCGCAGGTCTCCATCTATGGCCAGAAGCGTTACGCCGTGCGCATCAAGGTGCGCAACGACCTGCTCAACCAGCGCAACATCACGCTGGACGAGCTGCAGGCCGCGGTGAAGGCGGCAAATGCCAACACGCCGGTGGGCGTGCTCGACGGCTCGCGCCAGACGCTCACCATCCAGGCCAACCGCCAGCTGAAGAACGCCGCCGAGTTCGGCCGCATCGTGGTGGCCTCGCGCAATGGCGCGCCGGTGCTGCTGCG